>CAYSAH010000001.1:0-48026 GCA_964428945.1 uncultured Bacteroidaceae bacterium
TCCGGTGGCGAGGACATCAGAATAAGGAACAGACTGCCCAAGGTACAGAACCTCATGACCGGCTTCCTTGAGAAGAAATTGTGCAAACAAGAGCCCTATCTCATGCCATTCTCCTTCTGGAAGGAAAAGAAGAAATTTCTGAGCGTTTGGATTAAACACATGGGAAAAACCTTCAATTGCAGTAATGATCTTCTGGCGGATCAGGTTAACAACGAAATGTTCCTGTGCCGGACTTACATCACCGGCCATCCATAATACACCAATTTTATTCAGGAACGGGTATACAACAGTCATAAAAGACTCTGTAAATCCATATTTGGAGATGGTCTTTGAAATTACTGAGCTGAATTTGATCTCATCCATGTCGATCATGGAAATGATCAATGAATCAACAATATTTTCCAGGTTAGGATTGCTGGAGGAAACTCTTAGTATCTCTTCCTTTAATTCTTTATCGGTAAGCCTGGCGATATTGGAGATTTTTATTCCATGCCTGTTAAGCATGGCAACATTCAGAATCTTCTTAAGTTCTTCGTCAGAATAATACCTTATATTGGTTGTGGTACGGTAGGGTTCGATTAAATTGTACCGTTTTTCCCAGATCCTGATCGTGTGAGCTTTAATTCCCGAGAGATTCTCAAGTTCTTTTATTGAATATACAGCCATCTCTGCATCTTATATTTGTTCATTTCCAGCAAATAAACAAGATTTAGGGGCAAATTGTTTATAGATGACTAAATTATTTTAAACAAATTGTTTTTTCCTGATCAGCATCAAGCCATCCCTGATGGTTAGAAAGACATTTTCAACCCGGGAATCGGATTGCACAAGGTCATTGAATTCATTGAGCCTGGCGGCTGACTCATCTTTTGGAGGAACTTCAGTTACCTTACCACTCCAAAGGACATTATCTGCGATTATATATCCTCCCGGCTTAAGGACATTCATGCACAAGCTGTAGTATTCAGTGTAATGTTCCTTATTGGCATCAATAAAGATCAGGTCAAAGGTTTCCTGCAGGGAGGGCACAATTTCGAGGGCATCGCCAATGATAAGTTCAGTTTTGGAGCTGATGCCGGCTTCATGGAAGAATCCGCTCACGAGCTCTTCCAGCTCCTCATTCACCTCAATTGTTGTTATCCTGCCACCTTTAGCAAGGCCCTTAGCCAGGCAGTATGCAGAGTAACCTGTAAAGGTCCCTATTTCAAGGATTTTTTCAGGCCGGATCATCTGGCTGAGGAAAGAGAGAAATTGTCCCTGTACTTTTCCTGAAAGCATTTGGGGATGAACCGTTTTCAGATGTGTCGTCCTGAAAAGGTCCAAAAGTACCTTGTCTTCATCTGTGGTATGCCTTTCGGCATAGCGCGAAATCTCATCCGGGAATTCAAAAAGATTCATTGCTGGTAGATCAGGATGTTTAACTTTTCAGGATCGAAAATCTCATTGGCTATATCCCTTAGTTTTGAAGCTGAAATTGCTTCAAGCTTTTCAGAAATCTCTTCCAGGCTGTCCACACGCTTAAAAAGCAAATAACTTTTTGCCATGCTGAGCATAAGGTTTTCACTGCTATCAGAGGAGATGGCGATCTGCCCGAGCAATTGTCGCCTGGCAAAACCAAGCTTGCTTTCAGGGATCAGCCGTGTTTGAAGTTTCTGTAGTTCAGTTTTTGTAACTGCAAGAGATTCATTGAATCTTTCACGGTCACAACTGAAATAGATATTTACTGCCCCTGTATCAGTATAAGCCAGATAATGTGATTCTGCACTGTATGAATAGCCTCTCCGCTCACGCAGTGCCATGTTCAGCCTGGAATTCATCCCGGGTCCGCCAAGAATATTGTTTAAGAGGTGTAGGGCTATCCTGTTGTCATTCTTGTATGAATAGGCTTCGCCCGACAGGATGCAATGGGTCTGGAAGGTATTGCGTTCGATCCGGGTGTTCAATCCCCTGGTTGCCAGGGGAGCACTTCTGTGCCTTGTCCTTTGCCGCTGGGGGAGATCCTTAAAATAAGTTTCGGCGTATTTGATAACTGTTGAAAATTCAATATTTCCGATCGAGCAGAGCACGATTTCCTCCGTTGCATAATTTTCTGAAAGAAAAGTTTCGACCAGGCCGTTCCTGAAGCGTTGCAAAGACTCTTTTGTTCCCAGGATATTTCTTCCGATGGAATGATCCGGAAATAAAAGTTCCTCCGCATGGTCAAAGATCAGCTCTGAAGGCGAATCCTCGTAGGTTTGAATCTCGCTGAGAATGACTTCAGCCTCCTTTTTTCGCTCCTTTTCTGAAAAAAGCGAGTTGACAAAAATATCCTGGATCAGTTCAATGGCCTTTTTCAGATCTCCTTTCAGGAAGGAGGCATAGATTGCAGTCTCTTCCTTGGTTGTATATGCATTGATCTCTCCTCCAACATCTTCGAGCCGTGATATGATCTGGTAGGCCGATCGTTTTTTGGTCCCCTTGAAGAACATATGTTCAACAAAATGAGCCATGCCATGTTCTTCCGGGTATTCATCCCTTGTACCGGTATGTACCAGCAAACCAAAATGCGCCACCTCAGAATTGTTTCTGCTGTGGATAAGCCTGATACCGTTGGGCAGGGTATGTGTCTCGTAATTTGCTTTCATTCAGGCCACAAAAGTAGTAAATCTGCAACACGAATTTCAGAAATTAACACTTTGGTTGACACAAATGTTGCCAGGGAATAGCAATAACAGGCTTTTTGTCTCCACAAATGTCTTGCATCCTTTATTATTCCCCGTCGAGCTCGAAAATGTTGCCCGCAAAAGTTCAATAAACTATACTTCGTGTCAACCGTATTCATGAAAGGACACACCTGATACCTGACGCCTCTTACCTGAATCCTGAATCCAATTGTCTCAACCCTCTCGCCTTGCGCCTTGCACCTCATACCTTACGCCTCCACTCGATCTGCCCCTTGACTGCAGGTCTTATTTATAACCGGTCTAAAAACATCATTCTTGTCCAAACGCTTGTACCATTTCAAAAATGTAACTAAATTTGCCTCGCTTTTAACGAAAAGCATCGAAACGAAATATGCATATTGAAACCAAACTTCAACATTCAACATTCGTTATTCGATATTCTACATTCACCTGGTGCCATAGCTCAGTTGGTAGAGCACAGGACTGAAAATCCTGGTGTCGCTGTTTCAATTCCAGCTGGCACCACCACTACAGAAAACCGGCGATAGCCGGTTTTTGTATTAAGAGCCCCAGCGTTGAAAATTCATTTTCATAAGCAAGGGGCTCTTAATACAAAATCGTGATAACGATTTCTGAAGTGGTGGATCCCCCCTCATAAAAGCCTTTCGAGGAATCACCGACCTCAGGGAGGTAATTCCAGCTGGCACCACCAAGAGTAAACGAGGAGCCTGCAAGATCAATAACTTGCGGGCTTTGTCTTTTATGTGTTGACGTTTTCGTTGTCAGTTTAGCCTCATTTGCTTACGAGGAATGGTGGTCAAGTAGATTTGTTGTTTATAATAACCAAGCTTCTGGTCTAGGATTCAGGGAGTATTACAAAGGTTGTATCTCCGTAGAACTAAAGGCTATATCAAAATTTTAGAATGTGCATCTGGCACAAGCCATTATAATATCCTGCTTATCCTAAAATCCGGTCAATCCGAGTGCAGACAGGGGGATACGCATCGCGGATGAGGACAATGAATAAAATTAAACGCACAAAGTAAATAAACCGGGTAATCTTTTCCCCCGGTTCGGTAGTTGTGTAAAAAGAGAAACAAACTATGAAGCTTTTCAACATGATGCCTTCGGACTTTTCCGGTCCGATACCGGGAGAGATCGAAATACTTATGGCGGAAATCGAGGTATTTGAATGAGATTTTTAAAGATATACCGGAGTTTTCGGAGTATTTTCAAGTGATATCGGAGCATTTTCAAAAAATATTGAAGCGATTGCTGTTGAAAATGGTAAATAACGTCCCGAAAATGACATCATTATAGGTGTAAATGACCCAAAATGTGCTGAAAATGCTCCGATATCACTTGAAAATGCCCGGATTCGTCGTGTAAATGAAGCGATTCGTCGCGTAAATGCCCTGGATTCAGCCCTGCCAAAGGGATTGCTCATCACCTTATCCTCTGAATTGCACGTGATTCCCATTTCAAATATATCCCATGAACAGGATTTTCAATGGACCGGATATTAATTCTATCGCCTTGCAGGGAAATACTGTTTCTAAGGAAGATTTTAGAAAATGGGTCGGCTTGTGGACAGCTACCTTAGACAGCAGAAGTATTTTTATTCCCCGTATTGAATAGCTTTCCAATAGTATGGTGGGCTTTTTTGACTTCCGGCACCCGGATGGAAGATAACTTTGTTACTTTGGATCTCCCCCGAGAAAGCACTTATATATATGGAATCTTTCCCTAAGCCCGTTCGGATCAGTGCTGAACTAATTCCGGCTTCTGTATTAATAATTGCAGGACCGATCAATTTGGCATCTCCTTTAACATAAAAGGACACAGGCCTGTCATTCTCCCTTACAACCGTGCCATTTTCATCAACAAGAGAAGCATAAACAAATATAAGATCGTTCTTCCCGGCCTCCGGTCTGTATTCTTCCAACTCTGTTGTTAACTTGAGCTTTGAAATAATACCGGGAGTACAAACCGTATCACTTGCCACTTTTTTATTATTTATAAAAGCATTTGCTACCAGTACCCCGGGCACAAATTTGTCGATTTTGAAGCTGAAGGGAGGATGGGAAAGGTTGTTGGAATTGCTGTTCATATCGGGTGCTTGTTTCCCGGCGCTGATCCCGTTCACCAGGAGCTCAACTTCCTCAGAATTGCTGAACACCCTTACTTTCAATGGAGATTCCCTGGTCCACCAGGAAGCAATTTTTACCATCGGTCCTGAACTGAATTCTTCCGATATTTCATTAGCATTGCGCTGGCTTTGGAAGAAATAATAACTGAATTTAGGGACCCGGTCAATGGACATAATGCCTGAAGCCTCCAGGTCATTTGAATAACCCCTGTTATAATCAAACATCACCCAGTAACTATCCGAAAATGCCGGGGTATTGAAATTGTCATTGTGGGCTTCCTGAATATTTGAAGCTTGCTGAAGCAGCCTGATTTCACCATCCGACAGCAGTTGCCTGCTTGAACGCTCAGCCTGCAGCAAGCCACTCCACTTATCCTGGTTAAAGCCTGCATTCATGGCATAGTATTCCCAGTCGCCGTATTCCGAAACGCTGTAGGGTTTTTCAGGCTCCTGGTAATGCTGAAGGCGGTGTTGCCTGGCCTGAAGGTAGATATCATATTTATATTCCTGCCAGCCCGCAGTGTAACACTGGCCTCCAGGGTATTCTTCATGGGCAATACCTGTCAGCTGGTCGATAAAGGACGAATCCATCCACGACTCATTAAGCGAAACTTCCCATGCCATAACACAGGGATGATTCCTGTCGCGCCGGATCAGATCGCGGCACGTATTGAATACCTGCTCCTGGAATTCAGGTTCCCTGCTGAAATATTGCCAGCCCAGGATGGCATCCGTAACAAGCAGTCCCAGTTCATCACAAGCATCCATGAATGCAGGGGCATGCGGATAGTGTGAAAGGCGGATATAATCGAAGCCGGCTTCCTTGATCCTGAGGGCATCACGATATTGTGCTTCATTGCTTAGTGCGTAACCGACATAAGGATACTCCTGGTGTCGGTTGATACCCCGGAGAAATTGTTCCTCCCCGTTGATCCTGAAGCTTTCTTTAGTTATATCAATCTTTCGGATACCTGTTCGGGTTTCTTCGTAATCCCTCACCTTGTCATTTTCAAAGATTATGGTTTTCAGGGTATACAAAGTCGGTGATTGAGGCGACCAAAGTTCAGGATGAACCAATGACAGCAAAGAGGAATCGCTTGTTTCATCACCGGGCCGCAGCACATAGCTTTGTGAAGATGAACCTGCCACAAGAACAGAATCCTTCCACAATTCGTTTACAACTATGAAGGTCCTTGTCCTCCCGTCCTGGTTGATCACCTGGGTAAGAACTTCCAGAATAGCCTCCTCTTTTTCTACTTTTAAATAACGTACAAATACACCTCCCCCTCCCGGCTTTTTTGCCAGAATGGGATCCGTAATGTGCAGCGGGTCCTTAACCATAAGAGAGACATCACGATAAAGACCACCGTACATATTGAAATCAAGATTACGCATGGGTTTCGGGCCTGTAACCTGATTGTCATTGTTATCAAGCCTGACAAGGATTGTATTTTTTGATCCAAATTTTGCCATGTCGCTGAATTCAAAAACAACTGGTAAATATCCTCCTTTGTGAGAAGCCGCTTTTATGCCGTTCATCCAAAACTCCGAAACATTCATTGCTCCTTCAAATCTCAGGAACAGTCTTTTATTTTTAGATGAAAGTGGAAGGGCAAATTCTTTTTTATACCAGCAGATTCCCTGCCATTGTCCATCCATCACACGGGGTTCAAGATGCGGGGTGTGCGGCAGGGTGATGGATTCCCAGTCACCCTCATTCAGTATTTGCTCAACAGGAAGGTCTGAGATCTTAAACTCCCAGTGATCATTAAAAAGGGTTTCCCGGAATTTTGTATTGCTGCAGGCGAATAATGAAATTGTGAAGACGAGCAGGATAAGATTACGTATTCTTAATAACATATTTGTTTTGTTATTTAAATTTAGTCGGGTCAGGCAGGCCTTTTTAACTTCAGGCTTATTCTTCCGGTTTCTTTTTGAAGGCAGTTATTCCTTTATAAGCATTCCCATCAGGGGAGAACAAGCTCCTCCCCAGGTACGGCACCCTGGAAGAGGGAATGTCAAGTCCATCAGGCTTCCAATAAAAAATCCCTTTCACCTTGGGATATTTTCTCAGAATACTGTCGAGGGCAACAAGAAAATCATACTGACCCTGTTCATCAGGAGGAAAGGGCTTGTAATCAAGAACCCACTCTGCCGGCTCCGGGTAAAAACCATTGGAATAATAGGCAGTTTCGACGATTATGATCTCCTGCTGCTTGTTTTGTGAAAGCCATGCGAGGTTTTTTTCAAGGTCTTCAAGAGTTCCATGCCACCAGGGATAATAACTCAGTCCGATAACATCGAATTCGACATCGTACTGTGCTATCTTTGTAAAGAATTTTCCGGTTGCAGCAAGGTCACCGCCCTTATCAATATGAATCATAACCGGAACCCCCGCTTCGGTTCCAAAAGCATCGTTTACACCGCTGATACCGGACTTCACCAATGTGCAGAAATTTTTCCAGTTTTCCTGTCCATCGGTATAGATCTGCCCATCGGGCCAGAGCATTCCCGGGCTGATTTCATTTCCGACCTGGACCATATCCGGGGCTACTCCGGCAGCCTTCATCTTTTCAATGACCATTTTACTGTATTGGTATACACTGTCATTCAGAACTTCGAACGACAAATTTTCCCATGATTTGGGTTTTGTTTGTTTGCCTGGATCTGCCCAGGTATCCGAGTAATGGAAATCGAGTAACAATTTCATTCCTGCAGCCTTTATTTTTTTTGAAAGGGCAATCGTGTATTCAAGGGAATTACATACAGGTCCGATCATATCCGGAGTATGAAATATCCTTACCCTTCCGTAATTATATCCATTGTCTGTAAATATTTCAAGGGCATTTTTCTCTACACCATCAATCCTGTATTTCCCTCCACTGTCCTCCATCTTTTTCAGGATGGAAAAATCTCCTCCGTATATGAAATTGTCTTCCTGCGGCGGGATTGTATCACAGGACAATTGAAAAAGGAAAAGGAATAAAAACTGGAGCAAAGTTGCAAGCGATGCTATTTCCCGGCTGCGGGATTTGTTTCTGTTATTTTGCATTATTTTTTTTAAGGTTCATTTATAGCTTACTATTGAAGGACTGCAGTGAATGTTGCCGTCTGGAAATCCATGGTAACTTTATATACCCCTGCATCAGGGGGAGAGAGGAATTTCTTTGTTCCCCAGTTATAAGCTGAGCCTTCACCATCCCAAACGAAAGTGCCACTATAAAGCATATTGGCAGGGTTCAGAGCAGGATCGATCCTGTAACAGGGGGTCCAGTTCAGACCCTGGCCATCTGTGATCATTTCATAGTTCTGAGTGGCCAGGAATTCAATGCTTATCTCGAATACGGTTTCGCCTGTCTTTGTAAATTGTTGTTGGGGAAGGAAGGGTTGCTGCCATCCGGTTGTCAATGCTTCGCCCGAGATCCACAATTCATCAGGAACCGCAATAGCAGGAGGAATAGCTACATTGTATGGTGTAAGGCTTAAATTCAGCACATTGGAGGAAAGTGTATCTGTGTAAAAGTAAACCGATCTTACCCGTGTGTAAATATTGTTTACTACTTCTGGTTCACATTGCAGGTCAATTAAGATCCTGTTGAGGTCGTACACCGAAAACGACTCACTGAATATATTTACCCTTGTAATAGTCCTGGGATCTGGAAAGTTTTCCTCCTTGTCTATATCAAGGATAAATGTTCCAATAATATTGCCATTCACGGTATCATCCAGGTACCCGGGGTCCGTCCAGTTGAGAGTCAGTGCCACATTGGCCGAATCGACCTGTAGCAGCACAATTTCTGAGGCAGAGGCATTCAATACTGGGGCGCTTCCTTCACCGATGGTTGTTTTCAGCAGCTCGGATTCGCAGGCTGAAAGCATTATGACCAGTGCACTTATGACAGAAATATGAATCGATTTCATTTTATCTTATTTTTTTATTAATAACCCAGGGTTGGCTCAAGGTTTGGATTGGCAAGAAGGTCTGAAGTTGGAAGAGGGAAAAGATTATACTTTTCATGGACCTCTTTTCCCCCGATCAGGCCTCCTTTCCAGGCCCACAAATAATCACCCGTGGTTAACCTGTCAAAGCGCACCAGGTCGGTCCGGCGTAAAGTTTCCCAGTAGAGTTCCCTTGCCCTTTCGTCCAGGATAAAATCCAGGGTCAGTTCATTTGAGGCAATATTGCCGAGAGTGCTTTCAGGGTCGCTGGAATAGGCCCTGCCCCTGATCTTATTGATATAGGAAAGGGCGCTTGCCTGGTCCCCCCCGGAACCACCCCGTAAGACCGCTTCAGCATAATTAAGATAAATTTCGGCCAGCCTGAATATGGGAAAATCGATATCACTGATGTTGTTGAAGGTATTGTTTTGAACCATTGCGTTTCCGGCCCGATCCAAATTTCTGAATTTGTAGGTTGAATAACCGCTGGTTGAGGTCCCCAAAGCTTCGACTTCAAGGGTTTGCCCTGTGGTCCAGAATTGAGCGCGTTTATCTACTGTTTGATCATGTGTTGGGAAGAGGGCGGGTATTTGCTGTGTCATACGCAGGGAACCCCAGTCTTCGCTCATTCCGTTCACTGCCAGGCTCACGCCTGACGCACCCAGGGCCATGTAGTTCGTCCCTCCCCAGGTGATTATATTGGCATTGTCGTAGTTGGCGGTAAATATGAATTCATTTGTATTCAGATAATTATCGGCAAGCATCAGCCAGTTATAGTCCTCTTCAAGGGAATAACCTGCGGCAATTACTTTTTTACTGTATGTTATTGCATCACTATACCTTTCAGTACCGGTATACACTTCGGCATTCAGGTACATCCTTGAAAGCAGGGACCAGCAGGCAGCTTTATCAGCCCGGCCATACTCGTTCATTCCTGGTTCAGCCAGTTCGGTTTCAATTTCGGTAAGTTCCTGCTCGAGGTACTCAAACAGATCTGCACGCATGATCTGGGGAGGGGCCTCAGCCGCTGCGAGGCTGGTTTCAGTTGCAAATGGAGGATTTCCATAGAGATCCATCAGGACCCAATAGTAATAAGCTCTCATGAACCGGGCTTCTGCCTTGAATTGTGCAATGGTTTCGACATCGCTGCCACTGTATCCGCGCTCAGTTAGTTTTTCATCCGAAGCTTCCAGGAGAAAGTTATTGCAGAGCGTGATGTCATACATCACACTTGAGTAAACCTGGGTCAGGGCCTGGTTGTCAGCGGTCCAGTTGAATATGTGGTAGGAGAGAATTCCTTCGTCGTCCCATGTTGATACAGCCTCATCTGTGGTCAATTCCTGCATGTTAAAGTAGAACCTTAAAAAGTCGTTAAGTGTAAGGGTGGAATAAATGGTTGCCAGGCTTTGCTTATATCCTTCAATGGTATTGTACTGTATATCGCTGCCTGTACCATTGGTCGGAAACCGGTTGAGGTCGTCAATACACGAACCCAGGAGTATCATTTGAAGCATTAAGGCGGCTGTAAACAGATGTATGTTAAATCTTTTTTTCATGTCAGATGTTTTTAAATGTTTTCTCATTAAAAATCCAGGCTAAGGCCAAGCGTAAAGGTGCGGGGTACCGGATAATTCCCACCCCAGTCGATCCCCCAGTTCCAGCTTGCCTCGGGATCCTGACCGCTGTACTTTGTGAAGGTGTATACATTTTGTATGGAAGCGCTTAATCGGAGGGAGGCTTTCGCATCGGGGCCCTCGAAAAGATCCTCGAATTCGTAGCCGAAGTTAATGTTGTCGATTTTCAGAAAAGAGGCATTTTGCAGGTAGTAGTCACTGTAATCCTGTGCCTGGTTAGTGCTCATTCTGAATTCAGTGTCGTAATAGGCTGTGCTCATATTATAGGGCACCGTCCAGCCGTAGACAGCAACAAGATTGTCTCCGGGATGATGGTACATGTAATGACCCAGATTTGCATGGCACGCAATACCTGCAGTCCAGTTCTTGTAATACAGCCCTGTATTGAAACCTATCAGCACTTTCGGTATGGAGCTTTCCGAACGGTAACGATCCTTTTCGTTTATTATTCCATCCTTGTTCACATCGAGCATTGTTTCCTCCAGGGGAGTTCCATCCTGGTCATATACCTGGTGGTATAAATAGAATACATTCCGGCTGTACCCAACCGTATTTACAAGATAACGGTCGCTGAACAATCCAATGGCACTGTCGGCGACAAGAGATAAATTGGTGATCTCATTTTCGTTGTACGTGAAATTCATACCGATATCCCAGGTCAATTCGTTGGTTTTTACAGGAAAAGCCTTAACGCTGAATTCAATACCCCTGTTTTCCATGCTCCCTATATTTTTAGTAATGGAGCTTGTAAAATCTGTTCCCAGCGGAACATTTACAGTATTCAGAAGGTCAGTTGTATTTTTTTTGTATAGATCTATCGCGCCTGATATCCGCTGATCATAAAAACCCCAATCCAGTCCAAAGTTTGTGGTTGAGGTCTGCTCCCATTTCCGGTTCCTGTCGGCTGCCGAGGGATAGGCGAGTTGATAAAATGTGTTGCCGATCAGGGCCTGTGAGGTGAGATCACCTTGCGTATAGCTTGGGATATAGTCGTAATTTCCGATTCCGTCCTGCTGGCCGGTTACACCGTAGCCTATTCTGAGTTTAAGGTTTGAAACAGCTGAAATATCTCTTAAAAAGCTTTCCTGGTTGATCTTCCAGGCAAAAGCCAGTGAAGGGAATAAGCCCCAGCGATTGCTTTCTGAAAACCGGGATGAACCGTCATCCCTGATCGTAGCAGTAAAAAGGTACTTATCCATTAGGAAATAGTTTGCACGGGCATAAAAAGAGATCAGTGTATGCTGAGGTTTGTCGAATGGATAAGTGGGAGCAGAATTGGGTTGCTCAACGTCAAATGCATTGTATGTGGGATAGAAGTAATTTGTCCTTAAAAAATCGTTATACGAATACCCCACCATAAGATCAAGCCTGCTTTTTATGGATGACAGGTCCTTTACATAATTAAGGTACGATTCGAAGAAAAGGTTTCTTACCTCATTTGAGGGACTGGCATTGTATACACTGCCAAAGGCAATATTTTGTTCAAAAGCCGTTTCGGGGATTCTGTAACTGCGGCTGCCGCGGGCTACATCATATCCTGTATTTATATTAACATGCAGATCCGGAAGGAAACGGGACTGGTAGTCGACCTGGATATTCCCGATGCTTCTCATGGATTCACTGCTTGAGTTTACCTGCTCCAGCATGCCCACCGGGTTGTAATGTCCGTGAAATACCGCCGGGTTGGAGGCAAATGCTTCATACTCATAAAATCCGCCATAATGAGAGGTGTCGGTCCTGACCGGTTTTGTAGGATCGTAACTTATGGCACTGCTTATGGCCCGCTCATCGGCTATTCTCTGGTTTTCCATTGATCCCTTGATATTAAGATTCACTTTCAGGTGATCGTCCAATAAAGAGGGATTGAGGTTAAGCATTGCAGTTATACGCTCGAAATTACTGGTCTTTAAAATACCATCCTGGTTCAGGTAACCAATGGACAGGCGCCAGGGAATATTCTTTATACCGCCGCTCATGCTGAAATTGTTATCTGAACTGAGCGCAGGCTGGTATATCTCTTCCTGCCAGTCTGTATTTTCCATCCCAACATTGAACCAGGAGGTGTCCTTTCCCGAAAAGGAAGCTGCTACATTAACTACTTCACGAAACTGATCGCCTGTTAACACAGGTACTTTTTTCATTATATCAGAAAGAGAAATTTTTGAAGAAAAAGACGCAGTCAGTCGTCCTGCCCTGCCTTTTGTTGTGGTGATCAAAATTACCCCGTTGGAAGCTCTCGATCCATAAATGGCAGAGGCAGAGGCGTCCTTTAATATACTGAAGGATTCGATATCGCCAGGGTTGAATGAGCTGATAAATCCCGGACCATCACCCCAGCCTTCAATCGGCACTCCATCAATTACAATAAGAGGATCGTTGCTTGCATTAAGGGATGCTCCTCCGCGAATCAGGAATGAACTTCCAGCTCCCGGCCTCCCGCTTGATGGAATTACCTGAATTCCCGGAACCTTGTTTGCGATAAGCTGCTCGGCATTGGTAACATATCCCTGGTTGAATTCATCTGATCCAACTGTCGCAATGGCGCCGGTGATGTCTCTCTTCCTGGAAGTGCCATAGCCAATTTTGACTACCTCAGCCAGGGATTCAATTTCAGGTGCAAGTGTGACATCAATCCTTGTAATGTTTCCAACCGATTTCTCCTGCTGTCTATAGCCAACATAACTAAAGATAAGAACGGTTTCCGGGCCCGGAACACTTAGCTCATATTTACCATTCAGATCGGTGACAGTTCCTGATGTTGTGCCCTGAATGGTAATATTTACACCCGGGAGCGGATCATTGTTCTCTCCTGTAACTGTCCCGGAAACAGAAATATGCTGTGCTCCCAATGTTAATTGAAAACATAGCATACTTAATGATAATAAGAGAATAGGGAACCTGGTTTTACTTGAAAGAAACTGTTTGATAAACAATCCCAAACCGAACAAGAGTAGTCTATTCATTGGTGTCTGAGTTAGTGAATGAAAGGTGCTGTTTTTTAATGCAATCACAATTTACAAATAAAACCCATTCCTGGAAAGCAGAGTTCGTTTTTGGACAAATAATATGTTTGAGGGATTGGAGCTTTTGTCATATTTAATTGTTCACTTAATGATTTGGTTACGTTTGCGGAGATTTTGCCTGAATTATTTTGAAAGAGAAGATCTGCCAGATTAAGGATTTGCGTAATTTGTGTTTACTTAATAAATAGAATACAACAATTAAAAAAAAAATTAGACTACTACTTACTTTTCTTTTTGTATCAATGCTGTCAGGAACGATTTTCGGACAGTACAGCAACATATATCTGATCGGTAGTGCCACAGAGGCTATTTGGGATATCACAGCAGCTGTTCCTATGATTCAGGAAGGCAGCAACGCACAACTGTTTACATGGGAAGATACTTTAATGACCGGGGAGATTAAATTCGAAACCAATAATTCTGCATGATGTGCCGGAGATGAAATTATCGCTACAGCCCCGAGCCAGTCTTTAAGTGCTACAGATTACCAGATCCGTGTAGCTTGCGAAGCAACAGATAACAAATGGATCGTTGATGTTGGAGGAGTGTACAAAATAACCATTGACCTAGGCGCTCAAACCGTGGTTTTTGAACTTATCAATGAGATAGTTGTGGAAAAAGAACCTTATACAGAGCTCTACCTGATTGGAGACGCTACTTCTATTGCATGGGACATTGCCAAGCCGCTTCCTTTTTACCCAGGATGCTGTTAACGATCTGGTCTTTACCTGGGAGGGTCCCCTGGCCGCAAATATTTTCAAAATATTAGCCTTCAAGGGAGAATGGTGTATTGGGGACGAAATTGTTCCTATAGTTGACAACCAGGTTCTGACGGCCACAGACTACGTATTGAATGAAAATTGCGGAGGTCCGGATATAAATGGCTGGTGGATGTTGCAGGAAATTACAAAACTACAGTCGACCTGGAAAATGAAACTGTTACCATTGAACTTATTGTGGGCATTGAAAACAGTAAAAAGGCTTCATTGATATCAGTTTATCCCAATCCGGCTTCAGAATTATTGAATATTGATCTCGGAGAAAACAAGGCAGCAATTATTTCCCTCTATTCGATTGACGGAAGAAGATTGTATTCACGTACATGTGCTGAAAGTAAAACAAGCATTGATCTTGGCAGGATAGCTCCGTCCGGTATGATTGTTGTGAAGGTTGAAAGTGGGGAAGCTAGCGAAATGTTCAGGGTTATGGTAAAATAAGCCTGTCCGGTAAAGTCCGGTTTATAGAATTGGGAACAGCTGTTTCTTTTTGATGTATGAGCAACAGGCTGCAGGGTTGGTGTCCACAGATGGACAGGGATGGAAATGGATGAGCTGCAAGCTGTCTTTTGTTTGGTCCACAGATGGACACACATGAGCTGCAAACGGCCTTATAGGAATTATTTTTTTCTTTTATAATCAGGGTCTTCCGTAATCTGCTTTTCAGTTTTCCCTCTTTCTTGTTCCTTATTCGATAATTATTACATTTGAGGCTAACCATTAAAGCCCGATCTTATGAGTCTGATCAAAACCCCTTTAATAGCCATACCCTGTTTTATCCTGTTGCTAATTATTGGTTCAACGGTGTTTTCCCAATCTAAAGATTCATACAGCGAAGCAGGTATCGGCGACCTTATATGGTCCGATGATTTTGATGGAAGCGGGGAACCCGACCCGGCCAAATGGGAACGGCAGGAATACAACAGGAGAAACAATGCCAATGGGCCGGATGGCTGGTGGAGCAGGGAAGATTCCTATCTCGACGGGACCGGTAATCTGGTGATCCGGGTCCGTAAAATAATCGATAAGAATGCTGACGGAGATTCCTGTGACTTCAGTGTCGGAGCTCTCCGGAGCAAAGGGAAATTCGAACATTTGTACGGAAGATTTGAAATCAGTTGCAAATTACCCACCCAGCCGGGTTGGTGGGTCGCCTTCTGGATGATGCAGGGCAACGTGGGTTCAGTAGGTAATGGCGGCGTGGATGGCACAGAGGTGGATATAATGGAGGGATTCGGCTGGACAAACAAGATTAACCAGGCCTTCCACTGGGATGGATATGATGCGGACCATAAAAGCATAGGAAAAGCAATTTCTCCTGAAGGGATAAGAGAGGGATTCCACACCTATACCATGGACTGGTATCCTGATATCTATATTTTCTATATCGATGGAGTTGAAAGTTGGCGATCAACAGGAGGGGGTGTTTGCAATCAACCGGGTTACGTAAAGGTAACCGGCGAAATTTCAACCGAGGACTGGGCCATCAATGAATGGTGGTCGGAACATCCGGGAAAGGCGACCTATCCCGATTCCTTTATTGTCGATTATGTGAAAGTTTACGAACTGGAATATGAAGAACAGGTTTCTTCCGGGAGGCCATTACAAGCTGGCAATTTCAGTTTGACCCAAAACCCCGTACAGGAGCAGATCCGGATAAATTGGGATGAAGCGCTTTGCTCTGAGGTTAAACATCTGCTCATTACAAACCTGAACGGGCAGGTCCTTAAATCTTTTAGCAATGTAAATGCCAACTCTTCACTGTCAGTCAATGATTTAAATAAAGGAATGTACATTGTTTCGATTTGCCTTGCTGAGGGTAATGAATACCTGAGATTCATTAAGGAATAGAGTCCTTAACCCTGTATAAAAGGATTAAAGATCAATCGTTAATGTTTCGGTATTATCTTCTTTCACAGCAGCCTGTTGACTTTTCCCGTATTTAACAAGCGCCACTGCCATTATTGTTGAAGTAACAAGAATAACAAACAGTAAAATTCCTTCTTCAAAACCTTCACTGTGATATTCTTCTGGAATGGCATAGAAGAGCAGGACAGTGATTAATCCACGGGGGCTGAGGAAAGCCTCAGGGTACATTTCCTTTCCGAGAAAAAGCTTTGTAAATACCCACCTGAAACCATAAAGGAAGACCAGGATCAGCAGGCTGATGAGGAGCACCTTAAAACTCAGCAGGCTTGAGAGAAGAACTGACATACCGAATATTACAAAGAAAAAGGTTCGGACCACAAACGCCGATTCCTTTGTAACAACCCTGAAATTTTTGTAGATATCTGTAAGTATATCATGTTTCAGATGCCGGCTCAGAGGACCCCTGAAAAACAATTTTGGATTCTTAAGGATCATACCGAAGAAAAGAATCATGATCAGTGAGGAGAGTTCCAGTTTCTTACCGATGGAATAAAGGATCAGCAAAATGGCTATAAAGAGAAATAACTTCGTATCGGATTTGATATTCTGGAACAAAAGAATCAGTCCATAACATACTATGGCCGAGATCAAAAGGGTAAAGAGGATATTGCCGCCTATAAATAAGACTACCTGTCCTGCGCTCTCTTTTTCGGCACTGCCTATAAGCAGGAAAAAAAACATGATACCCAGAATGTCGGAAAAGGCACTTTCATAGATCATGAATTCCCTTTTATACTCCGTGAGTCCCGCCACACTTGGTATTACAATGGCACTGCTGATGATCGAAAGGGGAATGGCATAAAGCATCCCGGGGATCAAGTCCATTTTCAAGAGTGCAACAAAGATTAAGGCAAAGGTAAAGGTGCTAATAACGAGCAGGATCAATGCGAGAAAAAAGGATTTCAGGATCAGGGGCAGTTTTTCTCTTTTCAGTTCGAGGTCGAGCGCAGCCTCTAGCACGATCATGATCAATCCAACAATACCCAGGATCTCCAGAACGGGCAGAAAGTCAAAGTCTTTCAGACCTGCTTTGCCTGAGAATAATTGTAACAATATCCCGAGACTTATCAGCATAAGAACAGCCGGTATGCTTTTTTTCTTCTCAAGCAAAGAGAAAAAATACGAGATAATAATGACCAGGGAGGCAGCAATGATTATGAAGTAGCTCATGTATCTTTTAAGTTCAGTTAAACCATTAGAACCTTACTTTTCCTCCAGGTATCCCCCGGTAATCCTTGTAAGGCCCGACTTCGATTCCACCAGGTTATAGATCGCCTGTAACCTTCTCAGCGAAGCTTCAAGGTAGATCAGCTGAACATCCCTGTAGTTAAAGGAATTTATCGCACCGGATTTGTATTTTTCTTCGGAGATCCTCATATTGAGCTGAGCGGCAGCCAGACTTTTTTCTGCCACATCCAGGAGAGAGATACGCACTTCATGGTAGTCATA
This sequence comes from uncultured Bacteroidaceae bacterium, assembly GCA_964428945.1. Taxonomy (GTDB): domain Bacteria; phylum Bacteroidota; class Bacteroidia; order Bacteroidales; genus M55B112. The sequence goes on from CAYSAH010000001.1 coordinate 17,563, forward strand.
AAGGTTATACAATTCGTTGACAAGGGCATGCTCCATCTGTTCTATTCCGGTCCGGGCAATTTCTTCACTGATCCGTGCAACCTTAACAGCCTGCTTGCGAACACCACCCTGGTAAATATCGTAGCTCAGGCGTATATTTCCAAATGGTGAGAACGATTTCAGGATAACAGGGGTTCCTCCACTGGTACTGTTACGGGTATAGCTATTGTCCATACCCGCCGATGCTGAAAGAGAAGGATAATACGCGGCCTCCCTGATCTTCGATTCATCCTCTTTCAGAACCAGGTTGATATACTGATTTTTAAGTGTACGGTTATTTTCAAGCATCTTTTCCCTGAGGTCTGAAAGCTTATAATGGACAGTATCAGCCGCAAATTGTTCTTCATATTCAAAGGAGAAGGAGGGATCTTCGGCCAGGATAAAATTCAGGTTCCGTTTCGCGCTCCGCACCCTCATCTCCTGGTCAAGATATGCAGCCTTGTCTGCCAGGAAAACATTTTCAGCCTGTAATACCTCGTAGGTGACAGCTGAACCAATGGCCTTGCGTTTTAATTCATAATCGTACCTGTCGCGGGAAAGGTCCATAACTGTTTGCATGACCAGGAGTCTTTCCTTTTCCAGCAATACCCCATAGTAGCCGAGGATAATATCTTCAATCGTATTTTCAATAAGGACAGAGAGGCGACCGGATGAAAGATCCTCTGTATTTTCAAGAATGTTCTTTGTGATCTTTACCCTGAAACCGCTGAAGAGGATCCAATCCATTCCAATTCCTGCAGTAAGCCTGTTGCCCAATTCGCTGTCAACAAGATCGTATGTGTTTATTGAGCTTGCATCAAAGCCCACACTTGGGTAACGGCCTGCATTTCCCCAGGTATTGTTGGTCCCTGCAATATCAAGTTCGGCGCGGGAAATCGTAATTCCATAATTCTGTTCAAGCCCTTTTTCAATTGCCTCAGAAAGTGAAAGTACAGCATCCTGTGAAAAGCCGGAAAGGTGGCTTGCCAGCAAAAGAGCTGTCAGGAAAAACCTGGTATATCTCATATCTCATCAGTATTAGAGTTCTCCCCGTTCTTTTCGTAGGACAGTTTCCGCTTATGAAGGATGACCGCTGTTTCAACTTCCTCCCTTTCAGGTTTTATTCCATGCCACAGCTGATAGGTAAATACCCTGAAATCACTTAGCAACATAATCAGGACCGGAAGAAAGATAAGGATGAAAAGGGTGCCTATGGCAACTCCATAAGCCAGGCTTATCGCCATCGGGATAAGGAATTGTGCCTGGACACTTTTCTGGAACATAATAGGGAACAAGCCGATCACGGTGGTAAGACTGGTCAGTATGATAGGCCTCAGGCGTATTTTCCCTGCTTCCATGATCGCTTCTTGTACTTTTCTCCCGCTTACGAGCAAACCGTCAAATTTTGCCATGAAAACGATAGCATCATTGATAACGACCCCTGTCAGGGCTACCATTCCCCAAAGGCTCATCATGGATAATGGCTTGCCATGAATTCCGTGTCCCCAGATCACCCCGAGCATTGCAATTGGGATCATCAGTACGATGATAAAGGTTTTCTGGCCGCTCCTGAAATGGAAGATAAGGATCATTACAATGATGACAAAGGCAATAAGAAAGTAGCGCAGTGCCTGAACGAGAGCTTCGCGGCTGGTTTTTTGCTGACCCTGGTAAAGATAGCGTACCCCGTTGAAGCGCGACAAGAGATCGGGCATGATCTCAGTATCGATTTGTTCCAGGATCTCGGGCACGGGGGCAAAGGGGTCAACGGTTTCGGCTTCAACCCTTATTTCCCTTGATCCCTGGTAACGGTTTATAGCCACAGGTCCGCGCTCCAGAGAGTAATCGGCAAGTTCTGAAAGAGGATATTCGCCGCCTGCCGTTTTTATCTTCATTTTCTCCATCTGTCCTATGGTTAAACGTCCGGTTTTTGGATAACGGACCCAGACACGTAATTCATCTCGTCCAACCTGCAGGCGCTGTGCCTGAACACCATAAAACCCCTGCCTTACCTGCCCGGCGATCTCATTTTCATCAAGTCCTAGAAAGTAGGCCTTGGGTTTAAGTTTTAAGCGGACTTCCTGTTTTCCGAGAGCTATATTTTCAGTAATATCCTTTAGCTGGGGAAGTTCCTCCAGACGCGAGATCAGGTAGTCTTTAGCCAGGTTAAGTTCTGCAAGATTTAAAGACATCAGGCCCACGGAAACAGGTGAACCCCATCGGTTTCTGCCACCTACGGTAAACTTACGTGCTTCGGGTACATAGCCGATCTTTTCCCTGACCCTTGTGGAAATATCGCTGCCGGAAACAGAAAGACCCTCGAGGTCGATAGGAAATACATCAATGGTACCGGCATGAGCCCCTGACTCCTGGCGCCTGAAAGCACTTCCCAGTTCTGCATCTACCCGCTCAATCAGGTCTGTCTTAAGTCCAAGTTCCTCCGTCATTGACTCATTCACCTCCCAAACGGCCGCTTCAAATTTTTTCAGGTATTCGAGGGTTTGCTGCTCTCCGTCGCCAGGCGTAAATGCCACGTTGATCTCGAAGGAATCAAAATCGACGGAGGGATAATAGGTATTTTTTATATGACCACCGAAAAACAGGCCTGCTGTGATAAGAAACAAGCCAATGGAAATGCCTACTGCGATCACACGCCATTTGATCAGCCATTCGAGCATGTAATGATAAATATTGTCCCGGAGCCATACCAAAAAACCTTCGAAGTAGCGTTTGATTCCCCTTGTTTTAGTCTGAAGCCTTTTCCGGCTCAGGACCCGCTCATTTCCCACATGTGCGGGAAGTACAAGGAAAGCCTCAAACAGCGAAAAAGAAAGGGATGCAATAACCACGATTGCCACTTCATACATCATTTCCATTGGCGTTCCGGCAAGGAACAGGAGTGGAGTAAATGCAATGATCGTTGTTGTAACAGAGGTCATCACAGCCGGGGCAACTTCAAGGGTTCCTTCAACAGCTGCTTTCATAGGGGATTTTCCCTGTTCGAAATGCACATAAATGTTCTCTGCAATTACAATTCCATCGTCGACCAGGATCCCGATTACCAGGATCATCCCGAACAAGGACTGCAGGTTTATGGTAACCCCTAAAAAATTGGCAACGATGAACATACCGAGAAAACTGAAAGGAATTCCCAGGGAAACCCACAGCGACAGCCGGATGCTGAGGAAAAGCGACAGCGAAATAACCACCAGTATGAGCCCCATGAGACCGTTTCTTGTAAGGAGATCGAGCCTGCTCTGAATAATATCAAGGTAGGCTCTTGAGATGATCAGTTCAACGCCCTGGTTGCGTGAATTATAGTTTTGTACATATTCTCTTACAAAGTCTGTGATCTCGTCCAGGTCCTCTTCGGGTAATTTTTCAACGCTGATAGATACAGAAGGTTTTCCATTGGTCCACCTGCGATTTGGGGTATCAGAAAATTTTGTTTTTACATCTGCAACGTCCCTGATCCTTATATAACTCCCATCAGTTTGCCCGGTTAATATGATATCGCCGATCTTATTCGGGTCTGCACTTCGCGACCGGAGCCGGATCAACAACTCTTCATCGAGAGATTTGATTTCACCGCCGGAAACATCCTGGTTGTTATTCTGTATGGCCCTTACAATCTGATTGAAAGTAAGATTATACCTCAGTAGGTCAGACTCCCTGATCTCAACAGATATTTCAGGGTTTGGATATCCGGAGATCGAGATCTGGCTCATTACACCGGAATTGAAAAAATCCTCTTCAATTCTCTGGGCATGACCCTTCAGGGTCATCAGGTCGAAAGCAGCTTCGTCAGTAGGCACCAGGCTTAACCTGACCCCCGGAGCCCTGGACCGTTGTTTTGAGACGATAGGACGCTCTGCAGCTGTGGGAAGGGAAGAAATGCCATCCACAGCATTTTTAACTTCCAGCAGAATTTCATTGATCGGGTATTCACCTGTTGTTTCAATGATTACACTTGACCTGTTTTCAACACTGGTTGAATTTATTTCCTTAATTCCCACAAGTCCCCTGATCGATTCTTCAATTCTCGACGTAACACCTTCCTCCATTTCCACGGGTGAAGCTCCGGGATAAAATACAGAAATTGAAATCATACGGCTTTCCATTTCCGGAAAGAAGGATTTTTTCATGGAAAGAAGGCTGACCCCGCCGGCAAGAATTACTACTGCGAGGATAAGGTTAGCGTAGATTGGAAATTCGACAAAACGTTCTATGATCTTTTTCATTGTTTCTCCCGGAATTTAGGATTATTGATCATTTCCAGATGCAGGTCTGCCAATTCCATTCCCCCTCTGATCCAGGCTGGTAGTTACCCGGGTACCTTCAAAAACATTTATCAATGGCTGTACAACAAGGGTATCACCATCCGGGAGCCCGTTAAACAGCAAAGTACGGGTACTGACCTTTACAATGTTGATTGGAATTTTTACAAGTCTTTTTTGTTTGACGATAAATACTTCATCGCTGTTAAATACTGCATTCCGGGGTATCTCCATTACATTTTCAACGGGTCTGCCCGGAAATGTTGCCGAAAGAAACTCTCCGGCCAGGATCGAATGATTAGTATGGTTTATAACCCTCACATATACGCGTTGGCTCTGGGTGTTTTCATCTACAACCTGGCTTTTTCTGATCACGGTTCCCTCCCATGATTGTGAGCGGCTGTCGGACTCGATATGTACCGGATCGCCAATCTTTACCCACATTGCATCCGGGCGGCTTAAAGGAACTTCAAGCTCCAGGGCATCTGTCCGGATGGCCCTGGCAACAGACCCCCCTGTATTTGCATACGCACCAACTTCCATAAAAACATCGGTTAGTGTTCCATCAAATGGAGCCTTTACAACATGGCGGCTTAACTGGAGTTCGTCTTTCCGGATCCCGTAGTAATCACTTAACACATTTTTGCTTGCCAGGAAGATCGTTAGTTTTTCATCTTTTATATCCGGAAAGGAAGGAAGGGACCCATCTATTTCTATGGATGAGAAAAAATCCCGGAATATTTTCTCGTACTCCGGATAGTCGATGGCAATATCAGGCAGCATTAGTGCAAGTGTATTCAGGAACTGGCTTTTTTTTGCCTTGAGAGCCATTGCAACCTCATCGCGGTAAATCGAAAAGATTACCTCCCCATTATTAAAGGTGGCCCCAGATTTTAGAGGGATATCACCTTGTTCAATTTTACCCGAAGCTTCAGCAGAAAGATTGATCTGTGATACAGACGACATCCTCCCTGGTTCAAAAACTGGTGAAATTACGGTCCCATATGAAATTACCTGTGCCTCGACGAAGCGCTGGGCTTCAAATGACATCCGCGAAGGAGGGGCTTCCTTGGATGCGATTAGGAACCTCATAATTCCATAGGCCAATCCTATAATAAATACCAGGGAAACAATGATAAGGATCCTGCGATCAATTTTTTTCATAACAGCTGCTTATTGGGAAAAGAATTAAATATAATAATTCCAATGATTAAATATTTATTATATCACCCTGAAGACAGAAATTAATTCCTTGTTGGCTATTCCTTTCAGATTTTTACTCCCAGTACAAGAATATCATCTACCTGTTCATTATTAAGCTGCCAGTAAAGCAACTTTTTTTCCATCAATTCTTCTTGTTTTGCCATCGGATAATTTGAAAGCTCCGAGAGCATTTGTTTGAATTTCAGAATTGTGAATTTTTTACTGTGAATGCCCCCAAACTGGTCCTGGAAACCATCAGTAAAGAGATATAGGAGATCATTCTTTTTTACTTCTATGGTCTGAGTCCTGAATTTTTTCCTGGTTGGGTAATGTCCAATCGGCATCCTGTCGGCTTTATATTCTGCCAGTACTTTTTCCCGGACAAGAATGAGTGAATTATGCGCTCCTGAATATTCAAGTGTTTGTTTCTTCTTCCAGTAGATACACAAAGCTATATCCATTCCATCCTTGGCATCCACGGTGTTTCCGGATTGTGAAAGAGCCTCTGTAATCTTGTTCCTAAGTTCATCCAGAATCTCACCTGATGACAGTTTAATACTTGTATCCTTGGTAATTTCATTCAGAAATGAATTCCCCAGCATACTCATGAAGGCTCCGGGCACGCCATGCCCGGTGCAATCGGCTACTGCAAATATAACCTTGTCCCTGGCCTGGGTAATCCAGTAAAAATCACCACTGACTATATCCCGGGGCCGGTAAAAAATATAATAATCTGAAAATGAATTCTCAAAGGCTGTTTTTGCAGGAAGAATGGCTTGCTGAATCCTGCTTGCATAGGTAATACTGCTGGTTATATCATTTTTCTGGGCCAGGATCTCATCCTTTTGTATCTCAATTTTCTGTTTTTGTTTTTGAATTTCAAGCGTTCTTTCCTGGACCTTCTCTTCGAGGATTCTTTTGTCACGCTTCAATTTTCTTTCCCTGATATAAAAGAACAAAAAGATGAATGTCAGCACTATTGGAATAAAGAGAAGGTAGAACCAGGTGGTTTGATAAAATGGAGATTGAACTTCAAAGGTGATGGTCACGGGCTGACTTATGTCATCCAGGATGTTCTTTGCCCGGATCTGAATTGTGTAGATGCCGGGTTCAGGGTATAATTCAAGTTCTGAATTCGTACTCCATTTTGACCAGTTTTCCATCCGCCCTTCAATCCTGTAATGGTAAAGCGTGGATTGGTGTTTCAGGAAATAAGGAGCCGAAACACCAATCCTCAATAATTTTTCATTCGGGTCGATCTTGAGGGACGCCGGATCAAAAAGCTCCCCAGTTTCATTTGATACACTTGTAATAAATAAGCGGAATACAGCATTGTTTAACTTGTGCTGGCTGGCATCAATTAAATAAATACTGCTATAGCTGTCCACAACCAGATAACCAACTTCTTTCTTATAATAAAAGCTATTTATATTATCAAACAATCCCCAAAGGTTAGAACGATCAGAAATTTCCTGTGCGATCCTGCCAACAGCCCTGATCCTGTTGTCAACCTTTAGCCAGCTGATCTTCCCCGGGGATGGAAAGTATTCAAGGGAATTATAATCAGCTGATTGGAAACCTGGCCGGTTATACACCAGGAATGAATCCTTCTCTGGTTCATAATAGCGGATGCCTGAGGATGAAAAAAGAAACAGGGTATCATCGGCGACAGAGAGAAACAATTCTTCAGGGTAAACAGACCTGAAATTATAGGTAACAGGCAATATGGTATCATTTTCCCTTTGAGTAACTTTTATTACCTTATCGTATGCACTGATCCATGATTGTTCATCCTTTAATAAAGCCGAAAAGATTGGTTCATTGTACTTTAGGTCCTTTTCAATATTTAGTTTCCCATCGTTCAGGGTAATAGTGAAAAGGCCTTCCTCAGCACAAACAAAGCAGGACTCCCCCGGGATTCCATCACCGATATAGTTGATATTCCTTGTCTCCAGGATCAATTCAGCAAGATGATCGCTGATCAGAAATAGTCCGGATGTCGAACCGGCCAATAATCCATATGGAGTTATATACATCCTTTCACAACGACTGTTCAATCCCTTGACCTTTTTATATACGTAATCCACTGACTTTAGCTTGCTTACCTTTTTCTTGTAATACTGAGGCGTCGTTGCCTGGGTATTATCGTTTTCGCTTGTCTGGATAGCAGGTTCTTCACTTTTATTCCTGCCAAACAATTTTTTCAGAAATCTGCTGGTCTCCCGGCCTCCCTCTTTCATCTCACCACGACTTCTCTTGCTTACCTTTTCCTGGACAGGAGCATTCGCCATCTCCTTTTTAATGTATACCTCAACCTCTTCATAATTTTTTACTTCAGATAAATAATATAAACCCTCAGTTGTTGAGACATATAGCTCACCATTGAATTTTATTGTATTTGTGATCAGGCCTTCTAATCCAGGGTAATGACTAAGGTCCCTGACGGGAAGTCCGGGATCAACGCGGCAGGTTCCGAATTCATATGTCAGCCATAATCCTGAATTTTCATCTGTTCCGATAGCATATATCTCATCATCAGGCAAACCGGAATTGTAATTCAGGGTATAAAGGACTTTACCTTCCATTTTACTTACTATGATCACTCCACCATATAGAGTGGAAAAGGCATAGGTGCTATCTGTCAGGGCAACTCCGCCTGTAAGGCCATTTTCCGTAAGATATTCTGAATTTGAAATTGAATAGGGACGGGATGTTTTACCGTTAAATACTTTCAATAAGCCTGAGTTTAATCCAAGCAATACCTGGTTTCCAGTGAAAGGAAGAGAAAACAGGATCTCACTGTTGGAGAATTCCGTAACGTTTGTCTCCAGCAGTGTATCTTTTGAAATCCGCAAAAGACCATGGTCATTGCTGTTAACAAACACATCATCCGGAGTTGTAATTATACCTGAAAACTTACCATATGATTCGCTGCTGAACCTTGCCGACAACACATCAACATCTGAGTTATGAATACTTACCAGGTTACTGCCATAAATTATTACTGAACTATCTTTGAAAAAGATATCAGATAATCCCCCGGCAAGTTCTCCTTCATAGCTTAGAGGAGTATAAGTGACAGATCCGAAAGAATCTCTTTTCAGGTAGCCATAGTTGTTATCGGAAACGATATATACAACATCGTTAAATGGATTTTTCCTTATAGAAACCGGCATGTAGGGAAGGGGAATGATCCTCCATTCATTACCGTCATACCTGAGCAAACCTCGCTTATTTGCGAAAAGCATAGCATTCTGGTCATCCTGGCAGATCAACCAGTTACCCGCTTCATAACCCTCCCTTGTTTCAACATAGGTGATATATGGAATTCCGGACTGGCCGCGGGAAAGGATTGATAAAGCGCAAAATATCAACGTAAATAATGATCTCTTCACCAATTGCATTTTTACTTAAAATAGTGTGTTTTGAGCACTATGCAATTTAGGGCTTTTTCCGATGCATAAATATCTTAATTTGTGAACTTATGGATGAAAAAATATATTCCGAAACTGGCGACTGAAAAATTCACGAATCCTTAAATTCTGTCCTGTAGATCCCCACACCATTGTATTCACCGATCTTTTCAAGTCCGATATCTTCTGGAGGAGTGTCAATTGTATCGTAATCTCCAATTAGGACATACTTAAGACCCTTTTCACTAAAAAATTCAACTTTTTGGCTGAATGTTCTGTCTTTCCTGAAGAAATCGGTAAATCCTTTTTGGTCCATAAGGTATAAAGAGATATTTATACTGGGATCATAGGTTACATATACCTTATCATAGCGCTCAATACCAAGAGATCTCAGGTAGGGAGTTATTTCTCCGTACCTGTAATTATAATTTTCGGTCGAATATTCCATGTACCAGCCGCCATAGTATTTGTCTTTCAAGAAGGTATGGCATTTAAATACAAGGAATAAGACAAGGATTGCAACAATGGATTTGCTTATCCATGAGCGATACAAACGCGGGAAGCGCTCCCTGAAATAAAGGAAAAAGTTAAAGCTTACAAGGACAAGGATGATCAGGTTATTCATCTGGTAATAATCATGTTGCCTGAGAGACCTGAAAAACAGGAGTGAGAAACAGATTCCTCCAAAGAAACTGAGCATCACGAGCCAGCTGAGAAGACGGTCATATTTTTTCCAGAATACCAGGTTATGAATGATCAGTCCAAACATAAGGATGATGAGACCGGGAGAATGGTAATTTCCGTTTCTGAACCTTTCAGAAACTGCTGTCCATGCGGCACTTATCGTGTCTGAACTTAATCTCCAGATCGGCCTTATCTCCACAGGTGAGACAACACCGCCATGGGTATCTGAATAGATCTTGGCGTAAGCATACCAGGCAATGGTAATAAGCATGACAAGGAGGGAAAGGAGCAACATCCTGATCCTTTCCTTAAAGATCAAGCGGTCTTTTTTAAATGAGACCCTGAAGAACCATTCAAGTCCGAAAATACCGAGAATAGCAAAGAACAAGAGGAAAGCCGGTGTTTTTATAAGCCCGGCAAGGGCAAAAAATACAAGCGAAAAAATAATTTCCCGGGTCCTGCCGGAATCACTATAAGTATAAAAGAAATAAAAGCCGATCAGCACCAGGGACAATGAAGTGGCATCCGGGATAAAATTATTGATATAGAATGCATAAATAGGGGATGAGAACACCAGTAAGGGGGGAACAAGGGCATAAAAAGTGTTATTGAATTTTTTAAGTCCAAGCCTGAAAAGAAAAAACAATCCCGTAAAACCTATAAGAACATTTACCAGCCTGTAAATGAACTCATGAAATCCAAAAACCCTGTACAGCATCCCTATAAAATAGTAGAGTATTGGAAATTCAGTCACTGTAATATCTGAAGAATTGTCATCCACCTGCATGTTGTGGGTCCGTGGGTGCAGGAATTCTCCTTCGTGGTAATAGTTCAGCGCCATGGAAGCACTTACGCAGTTTCTCCATTGGTGAATGGAAACGGGCCGGTAAGTTAAAATTTCCTGGTAATTGTAATAGAAGGAGGAAGCCAGTAGCAGGGTAATAAAAATAAGGTTTTTAACAAAATTTTTTTGTAAGATTTTTGTAAGGAATTCAGGCATAATCTGCAATATTTTTCAAAAATTATTACAAGTTTTTATTAATTCAGGTGCAGGGCAAAATTAATCCTTTTCGATTGCTCCCCAAGAAATATTCGACTTAATAATAACTATTTGGAAGGTATTCCTGAAGAAATTAAGGATGGTTATTCAAATGGTTGATATAAAGTATAAAATCCTCAGTTTGAAGGAAGCCCGCATAAGAGAAAGGATATCAATTTAATGCCTGTTTACAAAGAGCTTCTTTGCGATGCTGAGTGCAAACTCGAAAACACAAAGGATTCACAAAGAAGCCACGGGATAAATTTATAATTAATGGTCAGCGAAACAAATGCACTGAATGCCAGTTGCAACGATCGATACTATTTTTCCGGATACCCCGGGTTTTGAATAAGCAATGTATTTTTTATCAATTCTGTTTCCGGAATTGGAAATAATTCCATGTCAGAGGAATTGGCAGGCTTGTTCCACCAAGGTTCGTTATAAGTACCAAACCGGATATTTACCGATCGTCTTATTCCTTCAAACAGGAATTCATGCAGCCATTCCCGGTCAAGCACATCTTCATTAACATCAACAGCTTCAAGACCAGATCTTGTTCTTAACTGGCTTACCAGGGGTTTTGCCTGAGCAGCATTTCCGAGGCGGTACAGACACTCAGCTTTCATTAGAATAACTTCTGCATAACGCATAAGAACCCAATCGTGGTCCCGTTCCCCGGTTTCTCCTTCCTTGATCTCTAATTTTCTCAGCCTTACCCCCTCATATTCCAATGCATTGGTAAAATCTAAAATGTTCTCGGTATAATTTAAAAATTCTCCTTTCCTGTCCCGGATGGTATCACCCGTTGCGATATTGATCTGGTAACCTTCTTCCATACAATTTATCCTGTTGTCGCCTTCCTCGAATGATGAAAACACACCTGGTTGTGCACAGATGCCATTTACAGCCCAGGTCCAGCCACCGGGAGAAGTTGAAAATGCCTGCCATTGGTTGTAATGGAAGGTAAGGGAAGGCAGGTAATGCCCCATGGTGCCTTCTGTATGATCGTAAGGAATGGCAAATATGTTCTCTGTAGAATTTTCATTATCGGTAAGCCAGTTGTCCAGCACATTTGCTGTTAATTTGAAGCCTGAAACCTTGTCGCAGGCGTCAATACAATCCTGCCATCGTGCTGTTCCGATAAATACTTCAGAGTTAATGTACAAACGGGCAAGAAGGGTATTGCAAACATTCTGGGTGAAGCGTCCGTATTCTATTCCTACCGGCAAAAAATCAAGGATATCAAGTAACTCCTCTTCAACGAATTCATATACATCCGTTCTTGGAGAAGTCCCGGGCTGTGCTTCATCGACAAATGATGTAACGATAGGAACATTACCGAACCAGTCGAGCAGGAGGTAGTAGTAATAAGCCCTCAGTCCCCTTATTTCTGCTTTTGCTCCAGCTTCTGCCTCGGGATCCATTCCAGCCTGTTCAATGGTGTAGATCACAAAATTACATTTGGAAATTCCTTCATAGCAATATCGCCATGCACCCAATACCATAGCATTGTCTGGTTTAATTTCATGGTATTGTGCTTCCTGGTACCTTCCATTATCGTACCAGTCGGCCCCCCTGGTAGGAACGCAAACTTCATCTGAAACGCACTCCACCAGAAAATAGATATATTCACTTGTCGGATATGCCTTTGATGTACCATCGTCAAATCCCCTCAGAGAAGCATAAACGCCACCTGCAATGGTCTTTATCTCATCTGATGTTTTTCCATACAGTGAAGAAGGTACAACACTGTAAGGGTCCTCTTCCAGGTTGGTGCATGCTGAAGCGATCAGTGCAACTGTAACTGCAAGAAATATTGATCTTATTTTCATCTTGTTTTGTATTATTGTTGATTCATCTTTATGTATCTGCAAAATCACGCCTTTATTAAAAAGTGAGGTTTATTCCAGCTGTAAAAGTCCGTGCTTTTGGGTACACATTGTAGCGGTCAATTCCCGGACTTAGCAGTGCATCCATCTTCCCTTCGGAAGAATTGTAAGTCTCAATGCTGATCTCAGGATCAAGACCGGTATACCTGGTAAGAACAAAAAGATTTTCCCCGGAGACAAACAGCCTGATTCTTTGGAATCCCTTCTCCTGTGGCTGGAAGGTATAACCCAGGGTTAAAGCCTGAAGCCTTACAAATGAAGCATCTTCGATCCAATAGCTGCTGAATGTCGGGTCATCATCGATTCCTTCATTAAACATTCTGTCCGGAACATTCAGATCTGAGAAACGGCTTGGGTCATTCATTGACATTGCTGTTGCATTCAAAACTTTTTGTCCGAACATACCATATGCGGAAACAGTCAGGTCAAATTGTTTATATGTAAATGTTGTATTCAATCCAAGGGTGAATTTCGGTTGTGGATTGCCCAGGTCACTATCTATAGTGTCCAGGACAAATTTTCCAAGGCTGTCAAGTCCGAAACACTCCGGCCCCCAGAATGTACCTACAGAATAACCTTCACGGATCGTCTGGGAAAACTGATTGGACATGCCTCTCAGGCCATGCAGCGAACCGCTTTGAACAGCATCGGTCTTAAAGGTATTGTTTGACAATGAATCTATAGTCAGAATGTTCCTTGCCATGGAAAGATTTAGATCCCATCTCAGGTCCCCTGCGTGAATTATATTCCAATCAATTGATATTTCCACCCCTTTATTTGAAAGATCTCCAACATTTGCCAGGGTCTCATTATAAATATTTGGAGGCTGCGACACCGCATAGAGGAAAATCAGATCGCTGGTAACTTTTTTATACACATCGACAGTGGCTGAGACCCGGTTAAATACACTTATATCAAGCCCAATATTTACCTGGGAGGTCGTTTCCCACCTCAGATCAGGATTTGGATTCTGGCTGGGCAGGTATGAAGACCTCCAAATGCCCAGTTCCTTATCATAGTATTTTCCTCCTGTTGTACTTAACAGGGCTATAGTCTTATAATTTCCGATGGCATCCTGGCTACCGGTTATTCCGTATCCGGCTCTTAGTTTCAAATGGTTAAGCCATCCTGAAGTTGAACTCATAAAGGATTCATCTGAAATTCTCCAGGCGCCGGCAACGGAGGGAAATAATCCCCACTTATTGTTGGCACCAAAACGGCTTGATCCGTCACGGCGCAGAGTTGCTGTTAAGATATACCTTCCCTGGTAGCTGTAATTAAACCTTCCAAAGAATGAAATCAGTTTTGAACTGCCTTTATAGGATCCGACGTCTGTTGAACGACTATCGATACCGGCAATCAGGTTATTGTACTTGAAAAGGTCTGTGTCAAAACTTCGTCTTTCTGCATTGAATCCTTCATACATATTATCAAGGTATGAGTAACCTGCCAATACATTGAATCGCTGACCTCCCGATAACTCTTTGTTATAGGTCAGGTAAGTTTCCAGTTGAAGATTGGTATATTCACTCAGATACCTGCTGGCATATCCTCTGTCAGTAAGGCCAAACCTGGAATAGGTTGGAAGGTAGTAGCGCCCCTGGCTGGTGTTGAATTCATAGGAGGTATTTATAACCGCATTAAGTCCTTTAACGATTTCAAGATCAGCTTTTGCATATCCAAGAAGACGCTTTGTGGTCCTGTCATTATTGACATTGGTCAGAACCTCCAATGGATTTTCAGCCAGTTGACTTTCAGTCTGGAAAAATTCTCCGGTAATGGAGTCATATACAGGCGCAGTCGGATTAATATTATAAGCTCTTTCAAAAACAGCCCCGTTAGAGGGAGTAAAATCATCGAAAGTGGCATGGGTTCCAAAATCCACTTTTAGTTTACCGTTCAAACCATAGGCATAGGCTGCGACTTTTGCCCCTATACGCTCAAGGTTATTGAATTTCATAATGCCCTGGTTATTCATATAGCTTAAGGAAGCCCGGTAACCACCATCATCATTTGCATTACTGAATGCAAGGGTGTGGGAATGCGAAATCGCCTGGCGAAGGATCTCATCCTGCCAGTTGGTATCTCCGCCAAAATCCAAGGCCCGGGTATCTTCAAGTTCAATAACCCTGGTGCGCCATTCTTCTGCGGTAAGCAGGTCCAGTGAATTGGCAGCCTGACTGAAGGCTACATAATTGCTATATTCTATTTTACCGCCTCTTTCAGGTCTGTTGGTAGTAATAAGGATTACACCATTTGCGCCCCGGGATCCATAAATGGCCGCTGCTGATGCATCTTTTAAAACGTCAATTGATGCTATATCTGAAGGCTGAACAGAGTTGATATCTACTCCGGGAATACCATCAACCACAACCAGCGGGCTGCTGCTGGCGGTTAAGGATGTTCCGCCTCTCAGTCGCATTGTAGCTCCAGTTGTTGGATCTCCCGACCCTTTTATAATTGCAAGTCCGGCGATCTTACCCTGTAGAACCTGTTCCGTTGTGGTAATAACACCTTTGTTTAGTTCATCTCCGGAAACAGAAGATATGGAACCTGTAAGGTCCTGCTTTCGCATTGTTCCATATCCAACAACTACAACTTCATCCAATGCAAGTAAATCTTCAGTTAAAATTACATGAAGTGTTTTTACTCCCTTAACGGCAATGTCCTGAGATTCATAACCAACGAAGGAAATGCTTAATATATCCTCCGGAGTACAAGAGATAGAAAAGGTGCCATCAAATGAGGTAATGGTACCTTCAATGGTTCCTTTGTTCAAAACTGACGCTCCGGGTAAAGGTTCGCCATCCACATTAGAAACAATACCTGTGACTTCAAAGGTCCTTTCCTGTGAATAGACACTTACAATCATGGAGTTGAGACAAAACACCATCAACAACAAATATTTTAGCTGTAAATGGATCTTTTTTCGTGATAGGTTCATGTTTGGTGGTTTAGTTTGCATATATGAGATTATTGGATACAACTTATCTTAAGATCAAATCTATGGTGGTTTTTTGACATAAGGAATATTTAAAAATAGAATCAAGAAATTAGTAGGTCAAAAAAAGCTTAAGGCACAGATATTTAATACATTAAGACAAATAGCAATATAGAATAATTAAGGCTGAAAATCACAAAATGAGAAGAATGCAGATGACATTATTAGACAAGGCTCAACAATAATGAGTAAATCTATGAGACCATTAAATAATTCTTTCCTTCCTTATATCCACTCTTATTAAGAAACTCCCGTATCTTTTCCCTGTTATCCATCTGCTTGATATAGGAAAGGATGAAAAGTTCTCCTGCCGACGGAAGGTCTTTGTAATAGATGATCTCCTTATCGATCTGCCTGCTTTTTTTTGTGTCGATGTAATTCCTGAAATGAATACCAAAGGATTCAAGCATGCTTGCCCGTCTTCTTGATATCCTGCTTGCTCCCCAGACGGACACATAGGGATGGTATGGATTGTTGCGGCTAAGCCAGGCAGCCAGGTATTGACTTTTTATCCCGTAAAAGAATTTTTCCGAATAGTGCTCATCTGTCCTTGTAAGCCTTGTTTCTGAATCGTACCATTTTAAGACGATCTCAGGGACCTTTTCGATCCGGGCCCCGGCATCGAGCCAGCGAAGGATCATTTCATAGTCTTCCGGGAAGTTTCCATTCCGGTAAAGCCCATACTGTTTAGCAGCGTCCCTTCTCCATACCAGTGTTGGATTGATCACAGGCATTTCTATGAACCTGTTATTCAGGATCTGTTCATAGGTCAGGATGGAATTGCTCCATTCTACAAATCGGGAGAAGCCCAATGAATGTTTTGAGAAAGGGATATGCTCAGCGAGGCCGGCAACAGCAGCGCAATGCGGGTTTGCATCCAAATAGGTTTTCTGAACAAAGAGCTTATTGGGCAGGGCCTCATCGTCAGCATCCATTCTTGAAACATACTTACCTCTGGCTATTGCAGCACCAGAATTACTTGCATAAACAACCCCTTTACCCGTTTCGTTTAAAAGAATGATCCTGGAATCTGTTTTTGAAAATTTCTCAGCGATAAGCCTGCTGCCATCATTAGAATTATTATCCACAAGGATCAATTCAAAATCCTCTTCTGCCTGATTCAATATGCTTTCAATTGCACGATGCAGGGTTGATTCAGCATTATAAAAGGGCAATATTACCGATATGTATGGATCAGGTGACATAGATTCATAAGGGTAATATACCAATTTAGGCATTATGTTACTGCCATCTACTCAAACTTTAATATGGTAGCAGGGTTCAGGGAGCTTGCCCTGTTGGCATGAATGGATGTAATGATTATAACCAACAGAAAGGCAACAACTCCTGAAACAAGAAATACAAACCATTGTAATGCAATATGTTGAGAAAAGTTATTTAACCAGGAACTTACAGAAAAGTATGCAAGCGGCCAACTAAGAACAATGGCAACTGATATAAGCCTGAGAAATTCCTTCGACAGAAGTGAATTTACATGTCTGAATGTCGCACCATAAACCCGCCTGACACAGATTTCCTTTGTTTTTTGCTCCACCATAAAAGAGGTTAATCCAACCAGTCCCAGGGCAGCAATAACAATGGCCAGCACAGTGATCATTATAGATATCTTACTTAGTTTCTGTTCATCCTTATACATTGCATCGAGTTTATCATCGAAAAAAAAGTATTCAAAAGGCCGTGTCGGGGCAAACATTTCCCATTTTGCCTGGATATAGCCAAGCACGTTTTCATAATCAACCGTATTGACCCTGATTGCGATAAACCTCGTTAAACCAGCTGCTGCACGCGGATTTGCAAATACATCCAGGATGAAATTTGTTACAGGCTTGTGCAGAGACATTGCATGAAAATCCTTGAATACCCCGATCACTTTTTCATCACCATCTGAACGGAATCTCTTTCCAATGGCAGACTCATTTGTCCATCCAAGATGCTTTACCATCGATTCGTTGATCATGATCGACTCCATGGAATCAGCAGGAAAGTCTCTTGAAAATCCGCGTCCTTCAACAACTTCGATGTCGAATACCTCTAAAAATTCATTTCTGACCATAAAGGTCGGATAATAGTAAAATTCTTCTTCTCCAAATCCTTCTATAAACATCTGCCTGGTATTGTGATTTACTCCCAGTACATCTTCCATACCGGTTACATAAAGTATTTCATTGTGGTTTTTGAGCTCTTCCGCAAAGGCATCGAATCGCTGGGCAACGTTTGGAACGGCGGGAACTATAATGATCTGGTCCTTGTTGAATCCTAATTCAGCTTTCCTCATATATTCGAGCTGGTTATAGGCACTTATCGCTCCAATGATAAGGGCTATAGAAATGAAAAATTGAACCACTACCAATAATTTTCTCGCAATTCCGCTTTTTGTACCACGCATTATTTCACCCCTGAAGCGACCGGAATCAAGACCCGACAGGTAAAATGCAGGATATGAACCTGATAGTATTCCAACAATAAGCAGCAATCCGAGACCAAGAAGAAAATTTAAAGGGTTGAGAATAATTCCTTGCGGTATTTCTTTTCCGGCAAATTTATTAAATGAAGGAAGCAGGATTTCAACAACGATCATTGCCAGCAATAAAGCAAAAAATGTTTGGACTAATGCCTCTCCCAGAAATTGCCTGGTCAGTGCCGCTCTTTTTGCCCCGAGAACCTTTTTTAAGCCTATCTCTTTTGCCCGTCCTGCGGAACTCGCAGTGGACAGGTTCATGAAATTGATGATGGCAAGGATCAATACAAAAATTGCAATAAGGGAAAGGATTCTGACATAAGTTATATTCCCATTTGGCTGCATCTCGTATTCGTGACTGGATTTAAGATGAATATCCTTAATATTTTGGAGGTAAAGCTTAATCTCCTGGTTTTGGAAATCCGGATAATGATTAAGATAGAATTCTCCAAACTGGGCTTCAAGTTGTTCTGGTCTGACATTATCGGCAAGTTCAACATAAGACCAACAAGGATTCCAGATCCAGGTTTGCGGCAACTGACCGCCAAGTATTTCGCGGAATGTAGACATTGATCCAAGGATGTCTATGGTCATATGCGATTGAGGAGGAAGATCTTTCATTATTCCGGTAATTTCCAGGTCGGCCACCTCTTCAATTCTCAGTATTTTACCTATAGCAGGTTCCTTTCCAAAATATCTTTTTGCTGTTGATTCAGAGATAACAATAGTGTTGGGTCTTACCAGGGCTGTTTCCGGATCACCTTCAATAAGAGGGAATGTGAACATTTTAAATACATTTGAATCAGCCAGGTAAAACCATTCCTCGTTAAACTTAATACTCTCCTCATCAGAAATCCTGTATTCCATAAGCATCTTGGATCTTTGAAAATCAAAAAAGCGACAGGTGCTTTTTACCAGGTGAGGATAGGCATCCTGCAAGGCAGGGGCAAAAGGAAAAGAACAAGTCGCAGCATCCTCATCTATATCATTTGAATTATAGAGTCGGTTTACCCGGAAGATGGATGCAGATTTTTTATGAAATTTATCATAGCGTGTCTCGTCAGTAACGTACAGCATAATAAAAATGAAACTTGCAAGCCCAATGGCCAGCCCCAGTATATTAAGAAATGTATAATTCAGGTGCTTTAATGCATTCCTTACGGCGATCTTTAGGTTGTGTTGAAACATAGCAGTTGATTTTAGTCTTATGTTGCTGCCACAAATCACCTACCAAAATAAAGAAATAAGTGATATACAATAAAATATAAAAAATATATGCAGTTTCTGGAGTGTTGATTCATTATATTTTCGGTCACCTGTTGTTCATAACCGAACGATTTTGATATAGACTTTCACTTTTAATATGCTTAAGTCCGAGCCTGAAAAAGGGCTTCTGTTAAGGAATGATGTTATAATTGTTAAAATCTGAATGAATGGCAATAAGAATTTATTTTTTTGCATTTGTAAGGAAATGCCTTTATGAGCGACATAGAAGCAGTAAACAATAAATTGAATGAAAAAAATTATTTGCCCCATATCCACTGAAAAAGTGAATGAAAATGTTGTAAGGATAACGGCCTCCTGGGTGGTATTGTTAAGCGTTATCTTTATTGCCATTCCCAATTCATTTATCCCTATTTACCTGATGCTTGATTTTTACATCCGGGCATTTACTAAATTAAAATACAGTCCATTAAGTTGGATTTCAGCAGGTATTTCAAGGGGACTTAAACTTACACCTGGTTTTATTGACAGGGCTCCAAAAATATTTGCTGCACGGATAGGGCTTCTTTTTTCGATCATGATGTTTGCAATGAGTACTTTCGGATTCATCGTGCCTGCAGAGACTATTGCCGGAGTGCTTGTATTGTTTGCCTTTCTTGAATGCGGGTTAAACTTTTGTGCCGGTTGCTGGGTTTATACCTATATTGTAATTCCTTTGTACAGGGATAAATAATACAGGCATGTTTAAAAAGAAATACATTTTAATTTCCTTCTTACTCTTCTTTATGGTCTTGGTTACAGGTCAAACAAAGTATTCAGAAAAGGATACCCTGGTAGTACTCTGGACCAGCGGTGATCGCGATGTCGCAGAAAAGTCATGCCTGATGTACACGCATGCTGCAAAAAGGAATAAATGGTTCGATGAAGTGATTCTTATCATTTGGGGTCCTTCGGCAAGGCTGGCTGTAGAGGATACTGCTATAAGGAATAAGATCATTCAGATGCAAAAAGATGGTGTGACCATTGAAGCTTGCATTGCATGCAGTGATATGCTGGGGCTAAGCAATGATCTGCTTGAGCTGGGTGTTGATGTAAAAGGTATGGGTCCCTCACTTACAGAATACCTGAAGAAAGATTACAAAATACTTACCTACTGATCAGACGTTTACCGGGAATCCTGGTCCCCGGAGACATTATTTCAACTTCCTTCCTCATGACATAATGTCCTGCTCCTTCACGTGGCTTGATATTTGGGGCAATTTCGTAAATTGCATGGATGATCAACGTTAAAAAAATAAACAGCAGGTATAATCAACTCACCACCTTGATTCACGCCAGGAAAATTAAGGATGCACTTGATATACTTAAAGAACTTATATCTGAATCGGGCTTCAGTGATTTTTTTGTTCAACAGGAGCACCTGGAATCGACTTACGAGCAAATGCTTAAATACACACTTGAGGGAATTCACGACCCCGAGAGGGATAAGATATATTTAAAACTTCAGAAATCAATTGTTGAACTTGCAGATAAGGTCAGGATAGCCTTGCTTAAAAAATATTCGGGATGGCATACAATTACCTTGCAGGAAGAGCTTGAGAAAAAACAGAAACTTACAGGGAAAGGTGTAATAGAAAGCCTGGACGACCTTGCTTTCAGGGTAGAACTGGATGATATTATTAACGAAGATAAGACATCACCTTCATCAAGTGATCTGAACCGGCGAAGTTTGATAATGGAAATCTTCAAACACTTATGGCTGACCGATAAATACGGGGAAGCAGAGAACGACCTTTCCAAAACCATGATTACCTGCCGGGATTTCACATGGTATGAACAATCCCTGCAGATAAGCGGCATCCTCCTCTCTTCCCTTCGTTATTTCGACGAAGAAAAGATTCACAGGATAATTGATTTTATTGATTCAAAAGATCACCAGGTTTCAGGAAGAGCATTGGTAAGCCTTATTATATTGCTTTATACCTATGATCAACGGCTCTATCTTTATCCTTCTGTCCTCAAAAGAGTTGAGCTACTCAAGGATTCCATTGACCTGGATGTTGTATTGGAACAGTTGGTTTTACAGCTTATCAGGACCGAAGACACATTGGAAATCGGCAAGAAATTGCATGAGGATATTATTCCTGAAATGGCCAAATTAAGACCGAAGCTGGAGGATAAGCTGAAAATGGAAGACCTTAAGGAAGAAGACAGCCAGGATGATAAAAATCCTGATTGGGAAAGCGTCTTTAAAGAATCAGATGAACTTTATAAAAAGGTCGATGAGTTTATGAAACTCCAGATGGAAGGCGCAGATGTTTACATGACTACCTTTGCACAGTTGAAGAGTTTTCCTTTTTTTCGGGAACTTACAAATTGGATAGTACCATTTTATGAAGAGAATCCGGACCTGACAGAAGTTTATAAACAGGAATCTGAATCATTTAATCCTGAACTTTTTATTTCCGGTCTTAAAAAAATGCCTTTTTTGTGCAATTCAGATAAGTACAGTTTTATTTTCAATGTGAAGTATTTGCCGAACGAACAGAAGGCTATGCTTTCAACGGCCTTTTCCATGGAGATAGAAAGCTTGTCTCAAATGATCTCCGATGAAGAGCTGATGGACGAAAAATTCGCTCGCAGGATCGTATTTGTTCAATACATCCAGGACCTTTACAGGTTCTTTAAGCTATCGCCCTTTAAAAATGAATTTGAAGATGTCTTCCATGGGAAACTTGAAATTTATAATTCCTATTTCTTCAGGCGCCTGATAGACAACAGGAAGATATTTAGAAATATTGCAGAGTATTTCTTTGAAAAAGGGCACTCAGAGGAAGCATTGGACATATTTAAAATGGAGCTGAATGAGACACCGGGCGATATAGAATTAATGGAAAAGGCCGGCTACTGTCACCAGCAAATGGCCCAATATAACGAAGCGTTGGATTATTACAGGGAAATAGAGCTCCTGGGCAAACCGGGGAACTGGGTGCTGAGAAATATGGGTTTCTGCTACAGGAAGATAGAGGATTATAAAAGTGCTCTTAAAATCTATCTTGAAGCTTCCGAGGATAATCATGAGGATATCAGGAATGAATCACTGATCGGGTATTGTAATTTGAAGCTTCAACAGTACGAAACTGCGCTTAAGCACTATTTCAAGATCGAATATCTAAGTCCAGGAAACACAAATGTGATACGGCCAATTGCCTGGTGTTATTTTGCCTTGGGCGATTATGAAAAATCGGCCAAATATTATAAAAAAGTTTTTGATATAGGACCCGATTACTATGATTATATAAACTACGGTCATTTAAATTGGGCTACAGGAGACAGAAAATCGGCCATCGACAACTACATCCTGTCAACAACTTATAAGAACTTCAATTTTAGTTCCCTGCAAAAAATTATTGAGGAAGACACTTCAGTACTACTGCTTAGGGGTATTGAATTGGAAGAGATTTCACTGATGATGGATTACCTGAGGTATCGGTTGAAGTAGGGACAAAAAAAAGCGGTCCGATTTCTAATGTTGAAGAAAAAAAGCCATGGAATTCAACCCGTCTCTATGAGAATGGTATTTGAAGATCGGACCGCCTAAGGGTCATAGAATTCTAAAAAGAATTCTAAATATTTTTAAGAACGTTTGTCTCTATGAACAAATGTAAAAAAAGGAATCGACAATAACTAATTGAAGTAGGAAAAACTGTCATCTTTTTTATAAATTTTCCTGATTAGATTGTTGGCTAAGCGGCTGGCTCCAATCCTGAATTTTTCTGAATTCAGCCAGTCTTTCCCCAGAATATGTCTTACTATTCCATAGTATTGGTAGGCCGCTTCAATTGTTGAGATACCTCCTGCCGGCTTTAAACCAACCTTTTTCCCGGTTTTCTGATAAAAATCCTTAACGGCAAGGCACATGACTGCAAAAGCTTCCGGGCTCGCTCCGGCATTTGCTTTACCGGTTGAAGTTTTAATAAAATCGGCACCCGCATCCATTGCAAGTAAAGAGGCTTTCCTAACCTCGGTAAGATCAGCCAAAGAAGCTGTTTCCAGAATAACCTTTAGGTGAAGAGAGCCAAGATGATCCTTTATTAATTTAATCTCTTCGAATACCTCTTCGTATAGTCCAAGTTGAAACTTGCCGACTGAGATCACTATGTCAATTTCATCGGCTCCGGCCTCAATTGCCATATCAATTTCTTTGATTTTGACTTCCAGGAATGTCTGTGAGGAAGGAAATCCTGCTCCCACAGAGGCTATATTAATCAGAGGATTTCCAAGTTTGGCCCTTACAATGGGCACAAGTTCAGGGTATATACATATGGCTGCAGGGGAAGGCAGACCAGGATAGCTCTCGGATAAAAGGTTTAATTGATCACACATTTTTCCAATATTCTCAGCATTATCTTTTTCACTGAGAGAGGTCAGATCGAGAATACTAAATAGCAATGATAAGGTCTCTGCATCCGGAGTCTTTGAGTAAGAAGCAGTGCATTGCTGCAATAGTTCAGCTAGGGATTCCGGGTCAACTGCATATTTAAATTCCTGGAAATGTTTCATTGGGATGATTATTTCAGTTTATCGTTGGAATGATGCCGGCTTGCATCCCGGCTGGTTTTTTTTTCTAAGTTCTTGATCATTGCTTCTTCCAGATCAATTCCTGTCTGGTTGGCAATACAAATTAACACAAACAAAACATCTGCAATTTCATCACTGAGCAAATTTTCCGGGTCACCATTCTTAATTGATTGTTCACCATATTTCCTGGCCATGATCCGTGCCAGCTCACCAACCTCTTCTGTAAGCAAGGCAAGATTTGTGAGTTCATTAAAATACCTTACTCCATATTTTTTGATCCATTGATCAACCAGTTCCTGGCTTTCCCTGATCGTCATACAATCATTTTTTAATTAAGGTGCAAATTACCAACTTTCCATTTTTCCTTGATGTTGTTGCAAAGTTACAATTCAATACGTCAATGCTCCTATTCTTTGTTTTTTGTATCAATAAAAATTGTCACCGGACCGTCATTTAACAATTCAATATCCATATGCGCCCCAAATTCACCAGTAACAATTTCTTTATTTACCTGGTTTTTTAATAAATTAACGAATTCACGGTATAGAGGTTCAGCGATTACAGGGTCGGCTGCCCTGATCCAGGAAGGCCGGTTTCCTTTTTTCGTACTGGCATGAAGGGTGAACTGACTTACAAGCATTATCTCTCCGTCAATATCACGGATCGAAAGGTTCATTTTACCGTCTGCATCATCAAAGATCCTTAGCCGTGTTATCTTGCCTGTAAGCCATTCTGTATCTTCTTTTGTATCAGCCTCCTCAATCCCCAGGAGAACAACTATACCTTTTTCAATAGTTCGCTTAATAATCTGATCGATCACGATACTGGCATATTGGACACGTTGTAAAACAGCTCTCATATAGGAAAAGTACAAAATTTTCCTTTAATCTTTCAAGAAATATGCCAACAGCCGGAATTTTAAAAACTATACTTTATCCGCCCATACCCGATATATGTATTTTGGCGCGAGGTGTTGCCAGCCGGATCTTCAAGTTCAGCTGAGAAACCCTGGAAAATGAGAGAGGCTTTTAGGTTGTTGTTAATCGAAAAGTCAAAGGAGGGTCCGAGATAAAAGCCTTTCCAATCCGGATAATACATACCTGCAAAAGAAGCGTTGATCAATGGTGTGAGAGGATAAGATAGACTGCCAAACCATGACCATTCCGTAAAACCGATAGTTTTCACATTCATTCCGGAACTGAATATTTGCAGAAAGTTATAAATCTTTAGGTCCTTTGCAAATCCTGAATACAGGATTTCTCCCTGGAGCCAGAGAGAGTTTCCAAAGGTATAGTCCAGGCCAAGTGAGGCAAGAAGGTCTCCCGAAGTATCCGCAAAACTCTCAAGATCCCGGAAATAGCTCAGTTCCCCTCTGAAGGATATCGAAGATAGATTTCCGCTCCATCCCGCACCAAGGACCATGTCATCTTCCGAAAGTATACCTCCGATGATCTGAAAATCATATCCCAGGGTGTTGAACCGGAAATATCCCGCAGCACTTACCCGGTTTGCACTGTCGATCTTTGCTACCAATTCTAAATTCGAAGCCATTCCAGTATAATACTGCAACCTTATGGCATCACTTCCGGGCCTCTCAGGGTAATCAACATCAAAGTATGAATAGGAATTAAATATGTCATTCGGGTTCCAGACAAAGGTTTGGCCCCAGTTGATCCTTTGTCGTCCGATGGTGCCTACAAAATCTCCAAAAGAAAATTCTGCATATGCCCTGTCAAGCCTGGTTGTGAAAACATAAGCCACATTTTCATTGTATTCTCCATCCATCGCACAGCTAAGGTCGATCCATCCCGCATCTTTGCCGAGCATCTTTCCATATCCGGGGATTTTTGAATATGAATTTCCCTGCAGGAAACGGGTCCTTCCCTGGACCGAAAATTTCAGCCAGTCGTTAGGATAATAGTTTATGTTCAGCCTGTTATGAACCTGGTTTTCCCACAACCAGCCAATATCTTCTACATGATAAACGGTTTGCATGTCATTCAAATATCCGTCCAGTGTGAGTTTATCCTGGGCGAATCCTGAATAATTTATTGAAACTATTGCCAGGTATAGAAATATTTTTTTCATTCCTACATCCTTAATCGAACGATTAATCCTGGTTTTTTTCATACAGAAACCATGATTTATAATTGATTTTTTTCATCTCAAAATCTAGAAACATACTGGTATTATCTTTCTCAGGACTTCCTTTTATCGCTTATCACTTTCCCGTCTTCGATCGTGATAACCCGCCTGGCTTTTTTCATTACCCTCGCATCGTGAGTCGAGAAAATAAAAGTGATATTTTCTTCTTTGTTCAATTGTTCCATAATATCCAGTAATGTTTCGGTTGATTTTGAATCAAGGTTTGCAGTGGGTTCATCTGCAAGAATAAATTTAGGCTTGGAAGCAAGCGCCCTCGCTACTGCGACCCTTTGCTGTTGACCCCCTGACAGTTTTGAGGGCCGGCTGTTGATCCTGTCTGCAAGGCCAACAGCAGTCAACAACTCCTTTGTTCTTTCCTGCCGTTCCTTCCGGGGCCTTTTCTGAAGGTTCATTATGAATTCAACATTTTCTGAGGCAGTAAGTACAGGGATAAGATTGTATGATTGAAAAACGAAGCCAATATTCTTCATTCTGAAATCTATCAACTGGGAAGATTTCAATGTTGACAGGTCTGTATCATTCACAAGGATCTTCCCGTCCGTTGGCTTGTCCAATCCTCCGATCATATTTAAAAGTGTTGTTTTTCCTGAACCCGAAGGTCCGACAATAGCTGCAAATTCGCCTTCTTCAAAGTCAATTGAAACACCATTTACTGCATGAACCTTGATCTCGGAGCTGTTATAGATTTTATGTACATTTTTTAATTCCAGGACTTTCATGATACTATTTTTTATAATTTTTATTCTGTTCTAAGTGCCTCAGCAGGGTCTAATTTTAAAGCTTTCAAAGCCGGGTAAATTGAGGATAAGATTCCGGTTATAATGATAAGGACTGTAACTGTAATAAAGAAGGAATTTGAAATTGAAGGATATATGTGGGAAGAGAATCCCATGGCTTCAAACCCATCAGCTGCCCCCGAGAAATTTATTCCCCTTTTTGCAGTCAGCAGCAGAAGTATTTTGCTCACTATCATTCCCAGAACTCCTCCAACAAGTGAAAGGAATACTGATTCTGACATGATCATCGTGAACACCCTCTTCTTGTTCATTCCGATGGCAGTAAGCATCCCAAGTTCTTTTGTCCGCTCCAGCACTACCATGAGCATTGTATTTATAATGCCAAAAGAGAGGGCCGCAAGAATAATCACCATAAATACAGCGTGGAATTTCTCGATCATTGCTGTCATCATTGCCAGGTCAGGAGAAATCTCTTTCCAGTTCTGAACCTCGAGCTCAGGAAAATCATCCTTTAGAATCTCAGTTATCTTATTGGTATTATCCCTGTCACTGATCCTTACCAGCGTGATATGAAAATCATTCTCGTTCAGCCCGGTAAGGCGCTGAAGATCAGAATTCAGTATAAACACCTGTGATTTCTCGAACATGCTGTTCGCTACATCGTAAATACCTGCAATGCGAAACATTCCCCCGGTCTGGATATTGTCTTTATCCAGGAAACTTAGAGTCAGTTTTGATCTTTCCCTGAAGGACCAGGCTTCTTCGACAATCAGCTTACCGTAACGTGTGGATTCTTTCAAGGTCAGGACAGCTTTCAGGGCTTTTAAAAAGGCTTTCTGACTTGGAAAACGTTTGTCGGTAAAGGGTTCAAGTTTGTTTATTGTTTCAGCTGGAAGCCCTAGTTTACTAAGATCTTCTATGGTCTCCGGGGCTATCCTGTATCGGATAATGTTTAACTCCTTGGCAAGATCCTCGCCGATATAGGCAAGGTTGCCCCTGCTCTCCTGGTCGAAATAGGAACCGGTTTCCGGAATAAGTTGCTGGTCAAGGTCGAGTACCTTCTTTTCCTGATCGGGATTCACTCCTACAAGCTGGACCCCAACACTCCTGGTTGCAGTATTTGCGACAGCATTTATTATGACCCGGTTCGCAATAGCTTCAACCCCATCGGTTTTCTGAATATCCGAATTTATTCTCTTAATATCATCCAGGCTTAATTGAATTTCATAATTATCCCTGAAATTTTTCCTGTTGATCTGGATGTGTGAAATCTCCTGATTAAGCGCTGCATCAACACGCTGTTCCATTGTACCGTTCATTAATCCAACAGCAAAGATCCCTGCAAAGATCCCGATGGTTACAGAGGCCATCACCACCAGACTTCGGGTCTTGTTGCGCCATACATTTTTCCAGGCAGTTAATAGTATCATATCTTTTAAATTAAGCTCTTAGAGCGGTTACAACTTTTAAATTCAATATTTTACGTAAGGGGTGGATCAGTGATACGAGAACCATAAACCCAACAACAAAGGACTGCCAGAGAAAGTAATAACTTATTGGTTCAAAGACCAGCTTGGGTTCAAAATCATACTGTTCCATCATGTGTGCGAGTTCACCTTTAAATATGATAGGATGGTGTACACCATAGAGGATAATCGGGATGCACACAATACTTCCCAGTAATACCCCGAGAAGTCCTATATAAAACATCTCGTAGCTAATTATTGAAGCAAGTTTCTTCTTTTGCATCCCGATAGCCACCAAAACACCGAATTCTCTTTTTCTTTCAGCGGTCATCATAAGTACCGTGCCGATAATTCCAAAAGCGATAACGATGTAAAGAATGCCGATCATGAACATGCCGCTTACATTGTCGGCTTCCATTTGCTGTATTATAACATCATTCATCTCTTTCCATTCGATAAGCCTCGTTCCCCCGGGAATATTTTCATCCAGGCGCTTCATTGTACTGGCAATTCCTTCATCGCTGTTATCTGCCAGGTGCAAGACCGCAGCAGTGAGATTATTCCCAACATTGTACAGTTGTTGGGCAATATCATAGGGCATATAAACAATCCTTCCGCTGATCTCAGTAGCAGGGAGCTTAATTAATCCTTTGATCTCGTATTTCCCTGCGGCTGTTGTTCCATGATAGCCCTGTCCCAATAATACGAGCGTGTCTCCAGGGGACAATTCAAGGTAAGAAGCAAGTTCATCGCCAAGCCAAACCCCAGGTTGGCCTGGTTGTATCTGGCTGTGTGGAATCTGCGTGAATTCTTTTAAAAGGGGAAGATAAATTTCTGCCTCCTCGGGGTTGATCCCCAGGTCCAGGAGCATTCGATCTTCTTCGGAGTAGCAGGTACCTTCAAATAGAGAAACAAGATTCTTTGTTTTTTTCGAAAACATTTCATCCTCCATGATCTTCCCAATGGCCTCTGCAGTGAGTTTATATTTTACCACTTTATTACTGATATTTGATAAAAGCGATTCCTTTTCCGGATCAATTCCAAGAACCATTACCCCCTTCGTACTTGATCCTCCCGATGCAAGGGCGAATGATTCAATTCTAGGAATGATCTGTTCAATATTTTCATCATCGACCAGGGACAGCTCCATCTCTTTCGAATATTCAAAACTGTTGTCAATGGTTTTTTCATCCCACCAATTTTCTTGCTGAAGCTGAATATATCCACTGTATGATTCTATGACATTCTTATACATGTATGCATAGGATCCCAGCTGAAGGGATCTCATAAACAAGGCAAAGAATACTGCAAAGAAGATCGATGCTGCAGTGATCATTGTTCTACGCCTGTTCCTCCATAAATTCCTCCATGCCAGTTTGTAATTTTTCATGATATTTTTGTTTCAGATTTTTTTGTGTAATTCCGCAGCCAAAGTGACCTTTCTTTCAGGCTGGCCTTATTGCAGTGCCTGTCCAATCACCTGACCTTTTTCATATTTTGCTGTGAAAAGAAGGAATCTGGTATAGGTGGATTGAATTCGATCTCCTTAA
This sequence comes from uncultured Bacteroidaceae bacterium, assembly GCA_964428945.1. Classification (GTDB taxonomy): domain Bacteria; phylum Bacteroidota; class Bacteroidia; order Bacteroidales; genus M55B112. The sequence goes on from CAYSAH010000001.1 coordinate 47,290, forward strand.
TTTCAATTATGGTTTTATTTCCGGGTTCCTCTTCAGGGATCAATTCAATCTTACCTGGTATCAACCTTCCGTCCATCATTTTAATTTCGCTGCCTATCTCTGTCCGGATAAGATATCCGTCTTCATCATAAAGTGCTGCTTTCATGAAAAGGAAATCCTTTTTGTCTATCCAACGGATCTGGTGTCCCCAAATTACGGCAGCTTCTTCCCTGGCTGTCATTTTTATTTTGTAGCAATCACGTCCGTCAAGGATCTCCGATCCAATAATCTCATGGGTATAGTCTTTTACCATCGATGATTCTTTTAAAATATCGTCATTTGTGTAGTCCGAACCCATCCAACCCTGAGACATCATGGAAACAGGGAGTTTTATCAACCTGCTGATAGACGGATTCCAGTTCCACATCTCGTTTCCCCTTTTTAAGAAAGTCTGACCCTTTTCACTTGAAGGAGCTGTGATCAGCGTCAATGAGTTTTCAGTTCCCATATTCCAGCTTTTGAATTCAACGGTTCGCTGCCAGGTCGGCCTGACAATGGTCATTGCCATAAGCGAAATTCCTGATTCTTCGCCATTGAACTTTTCATCTGCCTTTTGAATGATCTCTGTGGCAGTCAGCGATCCCTGGGCGAAAGCCGATAATGGAAGAAGTAGAGCGAAAAAAGCAAGATATTTTTTAATTGTCTTCATGTTTCAGTGTGTAGGTATTAATTATTCGTTCTTCAAATTTTTCAAACAG
>CAYSAH010000002.1:0-1953 GCA_964428945.1 uncultured Bacteroidaceae bacterium
TAAGTGTTACAGATCAGCTAAGCTATGATATTGTACTTGCTCCCTCAACCATTGAAGTGGATGAGCTCGTGGTTATCGGCTACGGTAAAGTGAAAAAGGCTGATGCCACCGGATCTGTCTCGAATATCAGTGTAAAAGATTTCAACAAAGGAGCCATAACCTCTGCCCAGGAGCTGCTGGTAGGAAAAAGTCCGGGGGTTTCCATTATAACAAACAATGGAGCACCGGGAAGCGGCGCAACCATTCGTATCCGGGGCGGTTCTTCCCTCAACGCATCAAACGATCCATTGGTAATCGTCGATGGGGTTCCTCTCGACAACAATAATGTATCGGGCAGTTCAAACTTCCTGGCATTTGTAAACCCCAATGATATTGAGTCGGTATCCATTCTTAAAGATGCTTCAGCAACTGCTATTTTTGGTTCCAGGGCATCCAATGGTGTGATCATCATCACAACAAAGAAAGGGAATTCCGGTGCTCCTATGAGCATCACTTACAATGGAAGCACTTCTGTAGCCACACCAATCGAGTTTTTAAATGTATTCTCAGGAGATTCTTTAAGGGCACTTGCCCAGGAAAGAGTTGATTTCTTTGGTCAGACAGCTGTTGATCAACTGGGTACGGCAAATACAAACTGGCAGGAAGAGATCTTCAGAACAGCCATTTCACAGGATCACAACCTGAGCCTTAGTGGATCATATAAAACTATGCCTTATCGTGCATCCGTTGGATATACTGATCAGAATGGCATTATGAAAAACACGGATCTGCAGAGAATAACAGGATCTGTAAGCCTTAACCCGTCCTTTCTTGATAATGATCTGAATGTAAGCATCAATGTGAAGGCTACAAATACCCACCAGAACTTTGCGGATGCAGGAGCACTTGGGTCAGCTGTTAATATGGATCCTACTCGGACCATAATGGATACAATTGACGGAGTGCCTGGATACTTTCAATGGGAAAATTACGGAGCAAGCCTTGGAACCCCAAATCCCGTGGAACAATTGATGGAAATTGATAACCGGTCGATCGCAAACAGGGCTGTAGCCAATTTGCAGGCAGATTACGCATTTCCTTTTTTGCCGGGTCTCCATGCCAATCTGAACATTGCAACAGATATGTCGAAAAGCGAAGGGCACAACAACAGGCCAACCAGCTCACCTTCCAGTCTCACAGGAAGGTTCTGGGGCAGCCTCTCGGATTACTCAGCAGACTATTCAAACAATCTTATTGATTTTTATCTGAATTACAATAAGGACCTGAATGCAGAAAATCATTTCGATGTTACCGCCGGTTATTCCTGGCAACATTTTCTGCGGGAAGGGCAAAGCTACACAAGAGGTTACTACGATGATGAACATCCTGTTCAGCTTCCAGACAGCTCAGATTACATAAATGAGAATTACCTGGTATCTTTCTTTGGCCGTGCCAACTACAGCCTGATGAACAAGTACCTGGTAACAGCAACCCTCAGGGCGGACGGATCCTCCAGGTTTGCAAAAGGAAATCAATGGGGCCTATTCCCTTCTGTTGCCGTTGCATGGAAAATAAACCGGGAGGCCTTTATGGAAAGTTTTGACTTTTTAACTGACCTTAAACTAAGAGCAAGCTGGGGGGTTACAGGTCAGCAGGATATTGGAAACAACTACCCGGCACAGGCACTGTTCATTCAATCATCCACAGGCTTTTACTATCCAATCGGGGGAGAATGGTTGCCTACCTTGCGACCCAATCCATACGACCTGTTCATAAAATGGGAGGAAACCACTACCCAGAATATTGCCCTGGATTTTGGATTCTTTAAAAACAGGCTCACGGGTACAATCGATGCATATCACCGCGTAACAAATGATTTGCTCAATGAAGTGAACGTTGCCAGTGGTAGCAACTTCTCAAACAAACTGGTAACCAACGTGGGGAATATGAATATTGATGGTGCGGAACTGTCCC
>CAYSAH010000002.1:1963-30521 GCA_964428945.1 uncultured Bacteroidaceae bacterium
ACCTACAATACAATTGAGGTAACGAGATTGCTGCTTACTGATGATCCAGGCTACCTTGGCATCATCTCGGGAAGTTCTTTTTCAGGCTATAACCAGATCACGGCAGTTGGTAGTTCCAGGAATGCCTTCTTCCTTAACAAGCAGATATATGATTTGAATGACAATCCAATTGAAGGCATATATGTTGATTTGTCTGGTGCCGGTGGTGATGTTGGAGGAGATGATGAGGACAAATACATCGTCGAAAAACCGGACCCTGATTTCATGTTTGGTTTCTCAACAAGATTTTCTTATAAAGGATTTGAACTCTCAGCTTCCGCAAGGGCTTTCGTAGGCAACTACGTCCTGAATATGGTGAAAGCCGGTGCTTCCTACAACCAGATGTACCAGATAGGTTACTGGAAGAATTTCACTTCCGCGCTGAATGAATACCAGTTTTTTGAGCGACAGTTCACAAGCGATTATTTCCTTGAAAATGCCTCATTCCTGAAAGTGGAAAACATAAGTGCAGGATATACCTTTAGTAATATTGCTGATAAGATGAGTGCAAGGCTGAGCTTGACAGTGCAGAACGCCTTTACACTAACGAAATATTCGGGCATCGATCCTGAAGTTAACGGAGGAATAGATAACAATTTCTATCCCAGGCCGCGTACTTTCATGCTTGGAGTAAGTTTAACCTATTAATGAAAACCGAAGATGAAAATTAGATATAGTATATTAGGAATACTTCTTTCGGCACTGATCATGAACTCCTGCGTGAATGATCTCAATGTAACGCCGTTAGATAAGGATGTTCTGCTGGCTGGTGTTGTTGCAGAAAATCCTGAATTGCTGAAGCAATTCCTTGCAAAAACGTATGCCAGTTTTATGCTTTCCGGCCAGGGAGCAAATGGTGGTCCGGATATCGCCGGCGGTGATGAAAACTTTTTCACAACAATGCGGGCCTACTGGAACCTACAGGAAATTACTACCGATGAAGCCCTTTGTGCATGGAGTGATGTAGGTATCGCAGACCTCAACACCCAAACATGGAGCCCAAGTAATCCTTTTCTCACTGCACTCTACCAGAGGCTGTCTTTGAGTATTACTTTTTCAAATGAGTTTATCCGCCTTACCGCTGAAAGTACCGATCCGGAATATGTCATCTACAACGCCGAAGCAAGGTTTTTGAGAGCACTGGCTTACAGCTACGCGATGGACCTGTTTGGAAAGTTTCCATTCACAACGGAAGAGGATGGTATCGGGAAATTCTTCCCGCAAATAGGGACCAGGGAAGAGATCTTCTCTTACGTGGAAACCGAGTTGCTGGAAATCCAGGATATCCTCGGAGAGCCGGGGTCCTCTTATCCTCAGGCTGATAAGGCTGCTGCCTGGATGTTGCTGGCAAGAATCTACCTCAATGCTGAGGTTTATACCGGAACAGCAAGGTGGGATGATTGTATCACTTATTGCGACAAAGTTGAAGCTTGTGGTGAATACTCCCTGAGTCCAAACTACAGGCAAAACTTCAGTGCCGATAATCACCACCCTGTGAATCCGGAGATGATCTTTGCGTGGGAACAGGATGGAACATACTCACAGGGTTGGGTTGGTACAAACTTTATTATCCAATCATGCAGTGATCCATTATACATTCCATCTGCAGAATTTCATGGCTTAACCGGTAATCCAAACTGGAACGGCAACCATGTAAGGAGAGATTTCCTGGATGTTTTGCTGGATACAGTAGCAACATACGGAGGTCCCATTCCTGCAACAGATACTTTCTTTACTGAAAATGGTGATGGAAGGATCTTCCTGAAACAAAGGGAGGGACTCTCCATTCCTTCATCCAGTGGTGCGAATAATTTCGGTGCCGGCGTATACAAATTTACAGCACTGAACTCGGATGGTTCGGAACCTGCAAACTGGAACTCCAGTTATGCTTGTACAGATTACCCGGTCTTCAGGTATGCTGATGCCCTCCTGATGCGCGCCGAATCCTACCATCGCCTTAATGACGATGCAAACGCAGCAAAAGATATCAATGCCATCAGGGAAAGAGCCTATGGAGATGCCACACACAATGTGGGTGCCGGGGCCATTACGGATAAACTGATCCTTGATGAAAGAGGCCGTGAGTTTTATTTCGAAAGTCACAGGCGAACAGATTTAGTCCGTTTTGGACAATTTACTAATGGAGACTATAACTGGAGCTGGAAAGGTGGTGTATATGAAGGAGTAGCAACAGAAAACTACCGTGATCTCTTCCCTATACCGGGAGATGAAATCTCTGCCAACCCTAATTACAACGGAGTGAACAACCCAGGATATTAAAAATTAACATGATGAAAAATAAAATAATATTTCCGGTCTTATTGATATTGATCAGCTTATTGATGGGCTGTGAAAAGGTTGAGGAAAGAGTATATATCTCAGATCAGATCGCCCCGCCGGAGCTTGTAAGTGTACCTGATCTCGAACTGAAAAGAGACAATGCCAATGATTCCTTAGCATTTATTGGAACACTTATTGATCCGGGATTTAAGGCCTCTATAAAGTACTCTTTGCAAGTACGCCCAGCCGGAGATCTGAAGGCCAAACCAAGCAGCATTTTCTCCAGTAACGTTCAGGATACGCTGATGAAGTTGAGTGTAGCCGATCTGAACAAGGCCCTGCTGGCAAAAAGCCCTGCCTTCATCCCAACAGCATTGGATTTCCTGATAAGGGCTGAGTTAATAAGCAGTGCTGATGCCAGAGGGGTCGATCCTATTTTCTTTCTTTCTTCACCTCGAGCATTGACTGTAACCACTTATGGACCTCCCAGGTTGGATTTGATTGATTCCGGTAAAAAGCAAAGCCTGGATACCTATGCGGATGGAGAATATTCTGGTGAGATCGATCTACTTCAGAATAGTCCTTTTACACTGTTTAATCCTGAAACACAAGTCGAATATGGGGGGAGTGACGGTACCTTGGTTGTTAACGGACCTGCAATCGTTCCCCCTGCAGATGGAGAGTTCCAGCTCATTGTGAATATCGATGATATGACTTATGAATTCATCCGGATTTCCGCTGCTGTAATGAATGTACTTGACTCAGGAACAGACCAGGATCTTACCTCAGCTACCGGTAACGGGATTTATTCCGGACTGATCCTTATGGATGTCAGTATGCCATTTACTCTTTTGGAAGTTGATAATGGAAATAATTATGGTGGTAGTGAAGGAACCCTAATTCTTGATGGCATTGCTATTGTTCCTGGTTCCAATGGATGGCATATGGCTACGGTAAATGTAAATGATATGACTTATGTCCTGGATCCCTACTCTGTCGCAGTCGTTGGCGCTTTTACTGAGTGGGGAACCTTGCCGGACATTCCAATGGATTATAATCCGGAAGAGGGTTTCTGGTTTGTTACTGTGGATTTGCCTGCCGGCCCAATGAAGTTCCGTCTGAACAGTGCCTGGGACATCAGGTGGGGGCCGGGTGTAAATACCGACTTGCCGGCTGAGGGTGGTACTATGGTTCTTCCAAATTCAGACGCAGATATTAACATTACCGCTGCAGGGAATTATACCATTGAACTGACAATTACCAGTAATACTACAGGGTCTGCTAAATTTATTTTAAACTAGTCTCCCTTGTTTAGTAATGTTCACTGTTTTGGTATCGTTGAAGATATCCACAAAACAGTGAACATTATTCTTTTACGATTTCAAATTTACATTCCCGGGTTGAACAGCTTGAGGTCGGAACATTTTCATTAATGAATAACTCTAGAATTTTTCCATGAAGCCTGTAAAATTGATCTTTATAATAGTCCTGTTCATGTCCCAGCCTGCCTATTCCCAGGTCAACAGGGTCGAGCCCCTGAATTGGTGGGTGGGCATGCATGATCCCCATCTCCAGTTAATGATCCATGGAAAAAATATTTCTAAATTTCGCGCAGAGATCGACTACCCGGGTGTAATTCTTGAATCTGCTCAAAAAACTGAGAATCCAAATTATCTCTTCCTTAACCTGGAGATAAGTGGAAAAGCCAAACCCGGAACTTTTTTCATCGAATTCACCAGCGAGGCTGAACCTGGATTCAAATACGCGTATGATTTATTGAAAAGAGATCCTGCTTCAACTGGGCGCAGGGGCTTCGATAATTCGGACGTGATCTGTCTCCTCATGCCTGATCGTTTTGCCAACGGAGATCCTTCAAACGACATCGTGCAGGGCATGCGGGAATCAAAGATCGACAGGACAGATAAAACCGGCAGGCATGGCGGAGACCTGAAAGGGATCTCTGAGCATCTCGATTATTTCAAAGAAATGGGATTTACAGCTATTTGGCTCAATCCCTTTCTTGAAAACGATGTGGTGCGCTCATCCTATCACGGTTACTCCACAACAGATTTTTACAGGACTGAACCCCGCTATGGACCCAACGAGGACTTTAAAAACCTGTTGGACCTCGCAAACGATAAAGGGATCAAGATCATTATGGATATGATATTCAATCATATAGGGATCGATCACTGGTGGATGAACGACCTGCCTTCTTCTGACTGGATCAATTTCAATGATCACTATGTACAGTCCAATCATCGCCGCACAGTCAACCAGGATCTCTATGCATCGGAATATGACAGGAAACTTATGGTTGAAGGCTGGTTTGTAAGGTCCATGCCCGACCTCAACCAGCGAAATCCTTTCCTGGCAAATTACCTGGTCCAAAATAGCATATGGTGGATCGAATATGCGGGCCTGTCGGGTATTCGAATGGATACTTATCCCTATCCTGATAAAATCATGATGGCCGAATGGAACAAGCGTGTGCTGGCTGAATATCCTGATTTTAATGTGGTGGGGGAAGAATGGAGCCTGAATCCAGGCATTGTCAGTTATTGGCAAAAAGGGCAATGCAATAGGGATGGATACGACGGAAATATTCCTTCCATGATGGACTTCCCATTGCAATCTGCCGTCGCCAGAAGCCTGAACGAAGCAGAGGGCTGGATCAATCTCTATGAAATGATTGCAAATGATTATCTCTATCCGAATCCATATAACCTTGTGATCTTTCCTGATAACCACGATATGAGCCGCTTCTTTATGCAGGTGGGCATGAACCGGGACCTCTATAAACTGGGTATTATCTATTTTCTTACCACCCGTGGTATCCCACAGATCTTCTATGGATCGGAAATTCTAATGACCCACATCGAGGGGGACCACCATGGCTGGATACGAAAAGATTTTCCCGGTGGCTGGGCGGGAGACCGGGTGAACGGATTTACAGGTGTGGGATTAACTGAAGAACAAATTGAAATGCAACAGTTCTTTAGAAAATTATTGAATTGGCGAAAAGAAAATCCTGTCATCCACACTGGCAAAATGATCCATTATGCCCCTGAAAATGGCGTATACGTTTACGGAAGATACAATGATGAGAAAACAGTGATGGTTTTGCTGAACAAGTCCAACAAAAATCAAAGCCTTAATACAGAACGGTTTTACGAAATAATTGGTCAGTATACCGAGGGGAAAGACTTGCTTTCCGAAAAGTCGTATAAACTGGATGAAAAAATTAACGTGCCTGCCCTTACCGGCCTGATCATTGAATTAAAGTAAAAAAGAATGAGAAAAATATTATCACTATTGATCGTTGCAATATTGGGAATGCTGTCCTCTTTTGGACAGGTAATTACTTCGGAACCAATATTCCCGGTAGCGTCTAATCCAGTCACAATCTATTTTCACGCTGCGGAAGGAAATGGAGGCCTTGCTGGTTTCACAGGAGATGTCTACGCACATGCAGGGGTAATTACTGAAAACAGCACAAGCGGAACAGACTGGAAATATGTCAAAAATGCCTGGCCGGTCAACACAGATGATGTTAAGCTCAGCAGGATATCAGAAAATGAGTATTCCCTTGAAATTACACCTTCCATTCGGGAATATTATGGGGTGCCTGAAGGAGAGGAAATTCTTCAGCTGGCTTTTGTCTTCCGGAATGCAGACGGATCAATAACAGGAAAGGATGATGGAGGATCAGATATTTTCGTGGACCTCTATACTGGGAGTTTCAAGGTTTCTGTAATTAGTCCCGAAAAGAACCAGGTGCTTAACCCTGCCAGCCAGGTAAATTTCATGGCGGCATCCACCGAGATCTCAGACCTCAGCCTTTACCTGAACAACTCCCTGGTCAAAACGGAAAACGCAGCATCCCTGAACCATACATTTGATTTTAATACCCCTGGAGATTTTTGGCTGAAAGTCACTGCCTCTGCAAGCGGGGAATCCGATGCGGATTCTGTATTTGTTCATGTGCTGGACAGCCAGCCTGTGGGACAAAGACCCGATGGCCTGGAGGACGGGATCACTTACATAAATGACCAGACAGTCACTTTAGTGCTATATGCACCAGGAAAAGAACACGCTTTTGCCATCGGGGATTTCAACAACTGGATCCCGACATCGGATTCAAGAATGACCCTGGACAATGACCGGTTCTGGATTACCCTAAACAACCTGACACCCGGAACTGAGTACGCCTTCCAGTACCAGGTGGACGGCGATATTCTTGTTGCAGATCCCTACGCTGAAAAGATCCTGGATCCTTCGAACGACAAGTGGATAAGCAATGCCACCTACCCGGACCTTATTCCATACCCGGAAGGGAGGACCAGTGGAATGGCCGGAGTACTCAGTACGGAATCTTCCTCCTATCCATGGCAGCATGGGGATTTTACTCCACCGGAAAAGTCTAATCTTGTGATCTACGAATTACTGCTCAGGGACTTCCTCGCTGGCCACGACTGGAAAACCCTGAAAGATACGCTTGACTACCTTGAAAACCTCGGAGTGAACGCCATACAGCTTATGCCATTTAACGAATTCAGCGGCAATGAAAGCTGGGGCTACAATCCCATCAACTTTCTTGCCCCGGACAAATATTACGGGCCGGCCGAAGACCTGAAAGCCTTTGTGGACGAATGCCATGCACGGGGGATTGCAGTGATCCAGGACATTGTATTCAACCACATCGACAGTCCCTCTGCCATAAAGGACCTCTACACGGACTACCAGTCCTTTCCTTCTGAAGATAATCCGTGGCTGAATGCAGACTTTGATGCGGATGCACCTGGCTACCAGACCAGGCATCCCTACAGTGTCTTTTTCGATTTTGACCATTCAACTGCACAGACCCAGTACCTCATTGACCGCACCACGCGTTACTGGCTGGAGGAGTTCAACATTGACGGGTTCCGCTTCGACCTTTCAAAAGGGATTACCCAGAAAATTACTTACCTCTACTGGCATTACCCGGAAGCCTCCGATTCAAGGCAGTATGCAGTTTATGACGAAGGAGCTGCTTCTGCCTATAACTCTGAACGTATTGGGTATTTGAAAAGGGCAGCAGATGCGATCTGGTCTGTAAATGCAGATGCTTACGTGATCCAGGAGCACTTTTGTGCCAACACGGAAGAAAAAGAACTCGCTGACTATGGCATGATGCTCTGGGGAAACCACAATTCCAACTACAACGAGGCAACCATGGGTTACCACGACAACGGAAAATCGAATTTCTCGGGCATCTCTTACAAATCAAGAGGCTGGGATCAGCCTCACCTGGTTGGGTACATGGAAAGTCATGATGAAGAACGCCTTATGTTTAAAAACCTCGCGTACGGAAATGGTGCTGGAGCGTATGATGTGAAAAACCTGAATACGGCCCTAAAAAGGATTGAACTTGCTGCATCTTTTTTCTTTACAATCCCCGGACCGAAGATGATCTGGCAGTTTGGTGAATTGGGATATGATTACAGTATTGAAGAAAATGGCCGGGTTGGAAACAAACCCATCCGCTGGGATTATTACAATGTGGCAAATCGTAAGAGACTTTTCCAGGTTTACAGTGCATTAATTAATCTTAAGTTAAACCAGCCCGCTTTCAGTACTTCAGACTTTTCCCTTAACGTTTCATCCTCAGTAAAAAGGATTGAATTGAACCATGCCGACATGGACGTAAGAATAATTGGCAATTTCGATGTGGTCGGACAAACTGCTGATCCGAATTTCAGTAAGACCGGAAGCTGGTACGAATATTTTACCGGGGAGGTAATTTCAGTTACAGACCCAAATGCCCTCATCTCTCTGAATCCAGGTGAATACAGACTCTATACAACAAAAAAGCTTGAAACACCGGATATTATTGCAAGTCAAAAAGTGCAACTTTCTGAAAATTCAGGATTGCTTGTCTACCCCGTCCCTGCAAACGAGAACCTGTATGTTGAATTCCAAATGATCATGACCAATTTGACCATCCTCGACATCAACGGAAGAATTCTCAGACAAGATCCTTGTGCATCCACAAGTCATCACCTTGATGTTTCAGTTCTCAAGCCCGGCATGTACCTGCTTAAGGTCGAAACTGACTATGGACAGGCAACGTACCAGCGATTTGTAAAAAGGTAGCCCTGCAAAAAGAGACTCAACTTTAACTCTCCGGCCAAAGACGGTTCTGGTCAGGCTTTTGTGGATTAAGAACTTTGGGTAATTCCATTCCTGTGGCTGAAAACCTTTGCTCTCAGCTCGTATTTGTGGCACGCTTTTCTTCCCGGTAAATCATTATTTTCTGATTAAAATTGCCTTGCCCTTCCTTACAACTACTATTCTTTTTTAGATCCTCTGCTATCTTCTATCCAAAAAAAATTCTGAAAGTGTAATTTTTCATAACTTCATTCGTCCTTATTCAAAACCCTGAACAATGATCCGAAATAATATCCGACTTGCGTTTCGCTTCTTATTAAAACATAAAAGCATTTCAATAATCAATATAATCGGCCTGTCTTTCAGCATGGCCTGTGCTCTTTTTATCCTTTTATGGGTTCAGCATGAACTTAGCTTTGACCGCTTCCATCCTGATTACAGGAACATCTACCGTGTTGAAGAGAACCAGTATTATTCGAATCCTGAACCCTACCATGTAAATGTTACCCCCAATCCGTCCGGCCCGATTTGGAAGGAAGAAATTCCCGGGATCACTGAGCAATGCCGGATAGCGTGGTCGGGTGGTGTACTCCTTAGTTTCGGGGAAAAGAAATATTTTGAAAATGATGTTGTTGCAACTGATTCTTCATTCTTTAATATTTTTGGATTTCAACTCATTGAAGGTTCATCTTCTGAAGTGCTGAATGAACCCAATACAATGGTGATTGCAGAAGAAATTGCCAGAAAATATTTCGGTAATGTAAACGCTGTCGGCCAAGTCATAAAATTGAATAATGATCAGTTTTATACGATCAGCGGGGTAATGAAGGATCCCCCAAAAAATACCGTCATCCAGTCGAAGATACTGCTCCCATGGAGCTATCGTTCCTCCCAGCAATTTTATACCAACAGTTGGGACAACAATTCAATATTTACTTATGTAAAGCTCGATCCGGCAACCAGTGATACATTAATCAATACCAAAATTACGGAAGTAACCAATATCCACAAAGCTGACAATACAATTACCTTTGAGCTGAATCCGATACAGCGGATCCATCTGCACAGCTACTTTGGTTTTGGAAAATCTCCCGGGGCAGTCATATACGTCTGGATTTTTTCTGCCGTGGCACTTTTTGTCCTGATCATCGCCTGTATAAATTTCATGAATATGTCTACAGCCCGGTCGTCCGTGAGGGCCAAGGAGATTGGTCTCAGAAAGGTCAGTGGTGCATCAAAAGCAAGTCTCATAAGCCAATACCTTTCCGAATCGTTTATCCAGACGATCATCTCGGTGATCCTTTCACTTGTTATTGTTATGCTCCTGCTGAATAAATTCAACGATATTTCAGGTAAGGATGTCTCTCTGTCCGATCTCTTCAAACTGAAGTATTTAGCCGGATTATTGCTTGTGGCGATCTTTACCGGTACGCTGGCTGGTATATATCCGGCATTTTATCTGTCTTCCATAAGGCCTGCCCGGGCCATCAGGGAAAGCAAAGATTCGCGGCATGGAAGCGGCCTGCTCAGAAAAATTCTGGTTGTGTTCCAATTTTCGCTTTCCATATTGCTTATCTCAGGGGCCATTATTGTAAGCCGCCAGCTGAACTATATGCAAAACGCCGACCTTGGGTTTAACAAGTATCATCTTGTTAATATTCCGCTCCGTGGAGGACTGGGTCAATATTATTCAAGCCTGAAGACTGAATTCCTTAAAGACCCGAAGATCGAATATGTATCAGCAAGCATGCAGGAGGCATATAATATTGGAAGCAATTCTTCGGGAATTGACTGGCCGGGTAAAGATAAAGACAATGAAGTTCTGGTTTCCTTTACTGCGGTGGATTTTGACTTTACCGCGGCCATGGGAATAAAAATCCTGAATGGCAGGGGCTTTTCAGAAGAGTTTCGGGGTGACTTGTACCAGGATACCACGGCAAATTTCCTGATCAACAAAACCCTGGCAAACATTATAAACCAGGAAGGGATCGTTGGAATGAACCTAACATTCATGGGGATAAAGGGACAGATCATTGGCATCATGGACGATTTTCATTTTAAACCACTTACAGATGCCGTAGAACCACTTGCTACAATTCCTATTTCTCCAGAATACCTGACAAATATGATAGTAAGGCTAAAAACTGAGAATGTAAAACCTGCCATGAAGGATATGGAAGAAACCTGGAATTCTCTTGTACCTCAATATCCATTTGAATACAGCTTTGTTGATGAAGAAATAGATAATATGTACAGATCCGAAGAACGCATGGCAAAACTGATAAGTATCTTTACCGTTGTTGCAGTCATCATCGCATGCATGGGACTTTTTGCACTTGCTTCCTTCACCGCAGAAAGGAGAACGAGGGAAATAGGGGTGAGAAAAACGTTCGGGGCCAATGAAGCCAGGATCATCCGCATGATGATAATGGATATCATCCAGCTTATTATTGTATCCCTGCTTATCGGTTTGCCGGCGGTCTGGTACCTGGCAACCCGCTGGCTGGCTGATTTTTCCTACAGGATCGTACTTAAGCCGGATATTTTTGTTATTTCTTCCTTAATGATCATTGGGGTCTCTTTAGCTACAATTACATACCATGCAATAAAAAGCTCACGCCTCAACCCGGTACTGGCGCTACGTTATGAATAATTGCAAGAATCTTTCTCTTTTTTCAGCGACCTGAAAATCTTCAATGTTCTATGTTGAACAATTCTGTTTCCTCCGATTCATCCTTTGTCACTTTGCACGATATCCCGGCAGCTAGCTGCCCATCTGTGTTCATTTGCGGACCCTCACAGGCAGCATATTTCCCCTCCACGTATGCTCTGTTGTAATTTCCTTCGCCTTCGATACTCTCTACGGGATAAGTTCGACCAGCAAAATTACTTGCGGCTGCGCCTGTATCTTCAATCGGATATTTCATTAGCCCCTATCCCGCTTTCGCTCCTCTCTGCGGGATAAGTTCGACCAGCAAAATTACTTGCGGCTGCGCCTTAGTAATTTTGGGTCTCACTTACTTTTTACTTTTTACTTTCAACTTTTTACTTGCTTTTCCTATCTTTGTGCGTTTCAATAAAATAGTTGTATAAAACAAGGTAGAAGCGGGAGTTAATCCATGTCAAGGAAATTTGCAGAATATAAGAGTTTTGATCTCTCTGAGATAAATAAAGAGATCAATGAATTGTGGAAGAAGGAAGAGACCTTTGAAAGAAGTCTTTCTTCGCGTGAAGGAAGTCCCTCCTTTGTATTCTATGAAGGGCCTCCTTCAGCGAACGGTGTTCCTGGAATCCATCACGTTATGGCACGCGCCATTAAAGATATATTCTGCCGATATAAGACCCAGGCCGGTTTCCATGTGAAAAGAAAGGCGGGATGGGACACTCATGGTCTGCCTGTGGAACTAAGCGTTGAAAAGGAGCTGAAGATCACCAAGGAAGATATCGGGAAAAAGATCTCCATAGAGAATTACAACAAGGCCTGCCGCCATGATGTAATGAAATATACAGATCTCTGGGAAAATCTTACTGAAAAGATGGGATATTGGATCGATATGTCAGATCCATACATCACATATGACAACAAGTACATTGAAACCCTCTGGTATCTTCTTAAGGAGTTGATGAAAAAAGACCTTCTTTATAAAGGTTATTCCATCCAACCCTACTCCCCTGCCGCCGGATCCGGACTCAGCACCCACGAATTGAACCAGCCCGGCTGCTACAGGGATGTTAAGGACACCACTATTGTGGCCCAGTTCAGGGTGGAAAGAGACAAGTATTCCGATTTTCTGTTCAGTGCAGTTGATGCTCCTGTATATATTCTTGCATGGACAACAACCCCCTGGACACTTCCCTCAAACACGGCCCTCACTGTCGGAGAAAAGATCAAATATTCTTTGATTGAAACCTACAATCCTTATACTGGTAACAAAATAGCAGTTATTCTCGCTTCAGACCGCTGTGGGGTATATTTCCCGGAAAAAAATGCCGAACTCGATTTCAATGAGTACGAGTCGGGCGACAAGCACGTACCCTACCGCCTGGTAAAACAATTTAGCGGAAAAGAACTTCTCGGCATATCCTACGAACAGCTGCTGAAGTGGGTAAAGCCCAAAGGTAAAGCTTTTAAAGTGATCGCTGGCGATTTCGTAACAACGGAAGACGGTACCGGTGTTGTTCATACTGCTCCTACTTTTGGCGCAGATGACTATCGGGTGGCAGCCGAAAATGATATAGTTGCAATAACCGTTATTGATAAAGGAGGCCTCGTTAATCCCCTGGTTGACAAAAAAGGACGATTCTTCAAGCTGGAGGACATTGATGCAGAATTTGTTTTAAGACAGATTGACGCTGCAGCCTATGAAGAATTTGCCGGCAAGTACGTGAAAAATGAATATGATGATTTGAAAGGGGAAGACGATCCTTCAGTGGACGTTGATATTGCAGTGTTCCTGAAACAGCATAACCTGGCTTTCAAAATTGAAAAGTATATTCACAATTACCCACATTGTTGGAGAACCGATAAACCCGTACTTTATTACCCGCTCGATTCCTGGTTCATCCGCACAACAGCCATGAAGGACAGGATGATGGAACTGAACAACACCATTAACTGGAAACCCGAAGCAACAGGCAGCGGACGTTTCGGGAAATGGCTCGAGAACCTCCTGGACTGGAACCTTTCCCGGTCACGTTTCTGGGGGACTCCCCTGCCCATCTGGGTAACAGAAGACAGGAAAGAAATGATCTGTATCGGGTCCGTTGAAGAATTGAAGAAAGAACTGGATAAATCCGTTGTGGCAGGATTCATGAATGAAAATCCGCTAAAAGAATTCAGGGAAGGAGATTTCTCCCATGAAAACTACAATAAATTTGATCTACACCGTCCCTTTGTCGACGAGTTGGTCCTGGTGAGCCCGCAGGGCAGCAAAATGTTCCGCGAACCCGACCTTATCGATGTTTGGTTCGATTCCGGCGCCATGCCTTATGCCCAGATGCATTATCCATTCGAACACAGGGACGATTTTGACCAGTTCTACCCGGCAGATTTCATCGCTGAGGGCGTGGACCAAACGCGCGGATGGTTCTTTACGCTCCATGCGATCTCAACCATGTTGTTTGATTCTGTTTCTTTCAAAAACATCATTTCCAACGGGCTTGTGCTGGATAAAAATGGTAACAAAATGTCAAAGCGCCTTGGGAATGCTGTTGATCCCTTTCAGACCATAGAAAAATACGGATCAGACCCCCTTCGCTGGTACATGATTACCAATGCCCAACCCTGGGATAATATTAAATTCGATATCACCGGTGTTGAAGAGGTAAGAAGAAAGTTTTTCGGGACCTTATACAATACTTATTCCTTTTTCGCCTTGTATGCAAACGTCGATAGGTTTATATACACACAGGATGAGGTACCTGTAAGTGAAAGACCCGAAATAGACCGATGGATAATCTCTCTGCTTAATTCCCTGGTTAAAGAAGTGGAAGAACAATACGAGAACTATGAGCCAACAAAGGCTGCCCGGCTCATCCAGGAATTTGTTCTTGAGAACCTGAGTAACTGGTATGTCAGACTTAACAGGAAGCGATATTGGGGAGGAGATTTTGATAAAGACAAACTTGCTGCCTACCAGACTCTTTATGCCTGCCTTGAAACTGTTGCACGGCTTGCTGCTCCTGTCGCTCCGTTCTATATGGAAAAACTATTCCGTGACCTGAACACTGTGACCGGACATTATTCCGAGCCTTCGGTGCACCTGGTCCGCTTCCCTTCCTACGATCCAAAACTTGTCGACAGGACCCTGGAAGAGAGAATGGGGATTGCGCAGAATATAACTTCGATGGTTCTTGGTCTCAGGCGTAAAGTCAATATAAAAGTGCGTCAACCCCTGAACAAGATCATGGTACCAGTGCTCAATACATCGTTCCGGCATAAGCTCGATAAAGTGAAGGAGCTTATCCTCAACGAGGTCAATGTAAAATCCATTGAATACCTTGATGAGACCGAGGGTGTTCTGGTTAAAAAGATTAAACCAGATTTTAAGGTTCTTGGGCCTAAATACGGCAAACAGATGAAAGATGTTGTAAGTGCTGTAGGAAAAATGAACCAGCATGATATAAGTACCATCGAAAGAGAGGGAGCTATAGATCTTCAACTTGCAGGAGAAAAAATATCCCTTTCCATAACAGATGTGGAGATAAGCTCAGAAGATATCCCAGGTTGGCTTGTAGCAAGTGAAGGGGCAATTACTGTCGCTCTTGATATAACCATTACCGAAGAATTACGTTTTGAGGGCATAGCCCGGGAGCTCGTAAACAGGATACAGAATATCAGGAAAGAGAGTAATTTTGATGTTACTGATAAAATAAATATTTTAATAGAAAAGCATAGCGCATTAAACGAAACAATTGCCCGGTTTGGAGCATATATAAGTTCCCAAACATTGGCTGAAAGTATTGGATTTACTGACAAAATTAATAATGATGGCCACAGGCGAATTGAGCTTGATGATGAAATATCATTAAATATTAAAGTGTCAAAAACAAGTGAATAAATGATATCAGGCTGAAGCTTTTAAATTAGGCTGATACATTGAATTATTTAGTATATTTAAACAAATTAAAAAGAAGGAACCATGGCTGAAAAAACAAGATATTCAGATGAGGAGCTGAGGGAGTTCAAGGAACTGATCATCAGGAAGCTCGATAAGGCCAGGGAAGATTACGAACTTTTGAAATCGGCCATTACACAAAGCGAAAGTAACGATACCCAGGATACTTCTCCAACATTTAAAGTTTTGGAAGAAGGGGCAGCAACATTATCAAAAGAGGAAGCCGGGCGTCTTGCCCAGCGCCAGCAGAAATTTATCCAGCACCTCCAGGGGGCTCTGATAAGGATCGAAAATAAAACTTATGGGATCTGCAGGGAAACCGGAAAGCTTATTTCAAAGGAGCGACTGAGGGCCGTGCCTCACGCAACACTGAGTATGGAAGCAAAATCAAAACAATAGATTCAAGTTTTCCTTAGATTATCTCCTTTGGGAATCGTCCTGACTCCAAGAATTGATTGATCACCACTGCTACAGTATGATTATGTCCAAAACACTCAAGTGTATATTAATTATCCTGGTGATCCTGGTGATCGACCAGACTGTTAAAATACTTGTCAAGACAAATATGACCTTGTACCAGCAGAACCCGGTCTTTGGTAACTGGTTTATATTTCACTTTGTTGAAAACAAGGGCATGGCTTTCGGCCTCAAGCTTCCGGGCGACTATGGAAAGATCATATTAAGCATGTTCCGGCTGATTGCTATTGTTGCTATTGGCTTCTACCTTCGCCACCTGATCAAGGTGAACGCACACCCCGGATTACTGATAACATTGTCAATGATCATGGGAGGAGCTGTCGGAAATATGATCGATTCCGCTTTTTATGGTCTGATATTCAGCGAGAGCTACTCCTATCAGACTGCAACATTGTTTCCCCAGGGGGGCGGATATGAAAGATTTCTTCATGGAAAGGTGGTTGATATGTTCTACTTCCCGGTTCTCAGAGGGGTGTATCCCGATTGGTTACCCGGACTGGGAGGCCGCTCTTTTACATTTTTTCGCCCAGTATTCAACATTGCTGATGCCAGCATATCTGTTGCTGTTGTCATCCTGCTCATCAAACAACGAAAATTCTTTGAGTTTCTTCATGAGAAACAGGCCGATTCCGTTGAACCTGATATTTCAGAAGAAATAAATACATGAGTTAGGATAAATGTACCTATTTATTAATAGTAGCAAATACCTGGGCTGAACCGGCACCACAACTTATTATTGATTTCATTCCTGTATCAACACTCGAATCTGTTTTGAAAACTTTTTCCCTCGGCAAATGGTAAATATTCCCTGATGTGGGATTTGGGCCTGTAGGAACAAAAACCGTGATCATCTCCCCCATATCATCTGTAATAAATCCCGTCATCAGGACCCCGGAATTGAAAGGATCCACTAGCACAACTTCCTTAAAAAACGATTTATTCTTTCCAAAAAACTGGCTCACGGTTTCCCTTGCAATTTTATATCCGGGAATTTTCATCAGATACCTCTTCTCAAGTTTGTAATTGAGAAATTTTCCCCAGCTCGTCTTAATGATCAGACCTATGAAAAAGAAGACAAGGAAAATAATTATTACAGATATAATGTATATACCTATCGTGTATAATTTTGAATCTGAATTCGCAATAAGATTAACTACAGGGCCCAAAACATTGCGAATAATGTTGATAATCCATCTGAATACAATAATGATCAGGGAAATTGGAAGCAAGGCCACTAATCCACCAATAAAGGCAGTTCGAATAAAGCTTTTCAGACGTTTTAAAAAATGTATTTTCATAGTTTTGATTTTAATCTTTACCTTAATTTACAAATATAATCTATAGCATCCCCCTTAATCAGGTTGCAAACACTTATCGATGTGTATTCGGTAAACGGTTCCCTATAAACCATTAACTGTAATAACTGCCGCAAAATTCTCTCTTCTGATTAAGTATTTCACTACTAATGGACAATCGAATGTGTCTTTTGTTGTTCTCTGGGAAACATCCTGTTGATGTTGTCCTGCTTCTCGGATTAATAAATGAGTATGAAGTTACGTGATTCAACATACCCGGAAAGGAAGCCCCACACAGGTTCTCTGAAAAAGAAAATATTAATGGAACAATGATGAATCTGAAGCAAGGACAATTAAAAGTAAAAACACTTCACCAATAAGGATAATTTAAATTTTTCGCTATCTCTTGGGGCATATAGGTGTTGGTTTATCTTTTTATAATACCATAGAAAAGAACCTTTATAAGATCATCCAGTAGGATTTCTTTCTCGACCCTGCTGTATTTATTCAGGAATAGCGGTAATTCCAGCCCTTTTAACATTGTTGTAAAAGCTATTGCCCCGATATCCGGACTGTTTATTACAAACGAACCATCCCTGATACCCCCTTCAAGGATATCGCAGACCATTTTGTGTTCCTCCTCCTCAAATTTAGAGCGCACCCGTTCAACAAATTTCATCTGGTCATGGGAATCTTCTCTCAGCACAGCATAGAAGTTCGAAACGGTCTTAACATTATAAAGCCTGAACATAATGTAGTCTTTCAGCCTCTTCATCGGATCCTCACCTGTACTTATTACCTTTATTAGTTTTCTCTTCAGTTCCTGGGCCTCCATCACTACTACCGCTTCAAAGATCTGCTCCTTGCTTTTGTAATAATAGTACATTGAGCTTTTTCCCATTTTGCATGCCCTGGCAATCTCATCCATGGTGGCCCCCCTGAAGCCTTTGCGGGAAAAGATCTTCCTTGCTACGATAAGGATTTCCGCTCTTTTTTCTGATTTTACAACAACCATTAAATTTTTTCTATATCCGATATACTAATTTTTTCCTGAAGTACAACAAATCCATTAAGCCGGGATATCAGGATTCCGTCTCTTCTGCAATTCTAAAATCAAGCTGCCGTCGGGAGAGGTTTGCATTGGTAACTTCAATTTTTAATGGTTCTCCAATTTCAAATGATTTTCCCGAATGCCTTCCTACAATTTTATAATCATCCTGGTCAAACTCATA
Source organism: uncultured Bacteroidaceae bacterium (assembly GCA_964428945.1). Lineage (GTDB taxonomy): Bacteria > Bacteroidota > Bacteroidia > Bacteroidales > M55B112. The sequence continues at coordinate 20,054 of CAYSAH010000002.1, forward strand.
AAAGTCATCAACAAGGCTCTGCAAGGAGATCATCCCTTCACATTTATTTTCAACTATTTCCACATAAATGCCCCAATCTGTAAGTCCGGAGATCACTCCATCGAAAATCTGTCCTACCTTGTCCTGCATAAATTCAACCTGTTTGTATTTAATTGAGGCGCGTTCTGCTTCAACAGACCGGCGCTCCATTTCTGAAGAGTGTACACAACGGCTCTCGTATTTACTTGCATTCTTTGATTCTCCCCCTTCAAGGTAATGGGCAAGCAGGCGGTGTACCATAAGGTCGGGGTACCTTCTTATCGGGGATGTAAAATGGCTATAGTCCCTGAATGCCAATCCATAGTGGCCAATATTTTTCGTTGAATAAATAGCTTTTGCCATTGACCTGAGTGCGAGGTTTTCAATCACATGCTGCTCTTTTTTCCCTTTCACCCCGTCAAGCAGCCTGTTCATGGAAACCGCAACATGATGCCTGTCTCCAAGATTCATTTCATAACCGAACTTTTTAATGAATTGGGTAAATGATTCCAGCTTCTCCGAATCCGGCAGGTCATGAATCCTGTATACAAATGTCTTTCCTTTGATCTTCCCTGCTTTAAGATCTTCCTTATTTACATCCTTTAAATATCTTCCTCCATTTGAAGCATATTGCGCCACCCTTCTGTTTGCAAGGAGCATGAATTCCTCAATCAGGTGGTTCGACTCTTTCTGAACTTTGAAGAATACTCCCAGTGGCTTTCCATCTTCATCCAGGTTGAATTTTACCTCATCCCGTTCAAAATTTATTGAACCTTCCTTGTAGCGCTGGGTTCTCAGTTTTGTTGCCAGGTCATGAAGCGTCAGGACTTCTTCCTTCATCTCTCCTTCTCCTGTTTCAATGATCTGCTGTGCCTGATCATAGTCGAAGCGTTTGTCGGAATGTATGATCGTTCGACCGAACCATTCGTCCACCACTTTGGCATCTTTTGTTATTTCAAAAATGGCTGAAAAACACAATTTGTCTTCATTGGGCCTTAAAGAGCAAAGGTTATTGGAGAGTTTTTCCGGCAGCATTGGAACTACCCTGTCAACAAGATATACGGATGTGGCTCTTTCGTAGGCTTCCTCATCAACAACAGAACCCCTTTGAACATAATGTGAAACATCGGCAATATGGATTCCGACTTCATAATTTCCATTTGGAAGCAGTTTAAGGGATAAAGCATCGTCGAAATCCTTGGCATCCGCAGGGTCTATGGTGAAGGTCGGGGTTCCTCTCATGTCCCTTCGCATTTTAATTTCTTCGGCAGTGATCGTATCCGGTATCGCATCAGCTGCATCTTCAACTTCCTGTGAAAATTTGTTAGGTAGCTCAAATTCTGCCAGGATCGAGTGCATCTCTGTATCATTCTCACCCGGATAACCCAGCACTTCAACAATCTCTCCAAACGGATTCTTTACCTTCTCCGGCCAGTCCGTAATTCTTGCGATCGCTTTTTGTCCGTGCTCTGCACCTCCAAGTTTTTCATGCGGTATAAATATATCGAATGGCATTTTACCACTGTCGGGGAGTAAAAAGGCATAGTTTTTTGAAACCTCAACAACCCCGACAAAGGTCTCCCTTGCCCTTTCCACAATTTCAATTACTTCACCCGATAAGCGGTTGTCGTTTTTCTTTTTCGGATAAATATGAACTTTCACAAGATCACCGTCCAGTGCCCTGGCAAGGTTTGTCCTTGAAATAAATACGTCCTGCTCCAGTTCATCTGAAGAAAGAAAGGCATAGCCATGCTGGGTCATTTCAATGGTGCCATTAATATAACCGGCACGCTCTTTCAGCCTGAATTTTCCTTTTTCCACCTGCATCAGTAAACCCTGTCCTGCCAGGTTGTTAAGGGCAGTGTTAACCATGTCCCTTTCACGTTGATCGTTCAGTAAAAGTTGTTTTGCCAACTGCTTATAATTGAAGATCTTCTTCGGGTTCCTGGTGAAGATCCCCATTACCTGGGTCATCGCTTTATCGATATTGTATTTTCCCTTTTGTCTGTTTGAAGTTCCTCTTGCCATAACGTTTGTATTTGGATTTTTCTGCTTACCGGATAAGGAATAAAGATACGGACTTTATCGGGCAAAACAGGTTAGCATTAAAATTACTAATTTTACACAAGCTAATTCATACTTATGAAGAATTCACTGCAGTTATATAACACCCTCTCAAGACAAAAGGAAATTTTTGAACCCAATAAGCCTCCATTCGTAGGTTTATATGCCTGTGGTCCCACCGTTTACGGAGATGCCCATCTTGGCCATGCCCGGCAAGCCATAACCTTCGATATACTTTTCAGGTATTTAAGCTATCTTGGTTATAAGGTCAGGTATGTCCGAAATATCACTGATGTTGGTCACCTTGAAAATGACGCGGACGAAGGCGAGGATAAAATCTCTAAAAAAGCAAGGATTGAGGAACTTGAGCCGATGGAGGTTGTTCAGCACTACATGAATGCCTATCACCGGAATATGCAGGAACTGGGGCTTCTTTCTCCAAGTATTGAACCCCGGGCCAGTGGACATATTATCGAACAACAGGAATTGATAAGTAAGATCATTGACGCAGGCTACGCCTATGAAGCAAACGGTTCTGTATACTTCAATGTAAAAAAGTACTCCGAAAACCACTCTTACGGGAAATTGTCGGGAAGGAAAACCGAGGACCTTCTCTCCAATACCCGCGTTCTTGACGGCCAGTCTGAAAAGAAAAGCCCTGTGGATTTTGCCCTTTGGAAAAAAGCGCAACCTGAACATATCATGCGCTGGCCTTCTGCCTGGAGTGAAGGATTTCCCGGCTGGCACCTTGAATGTTCAGCAATGAGCTCAAAATACCTCGGACATTCCATCGACATACACGGGGGAGGCATGGATCTACTTTTTCCGCATCACGAGTGCGAGATCGCCCAGAATGTTGCGGGTTTTGGCAACGAAGGGGTAAAATACTGGATGCATAACAATATGATCACTATCAATGGACAGAAGATGGGGCGCTCTCTGGGCAATTTTATTACCCTGGATGAACTGTTCAGCGGCAATCACAAACTACTTAAAAAGGCTTTCGATCCAATGACTGTCAAGTTCTTTATTCTGCAGGCACATTATCGGAGCACCCTGGATTTTTCAAATGAAGCTCTTTCCGCTTCTGAAAAAGGCTTAGGTCGCCTTTACAATACGATAGCCCTTCTTGAAAAGATCGGTACTTCGCAAAGCGGTGTGGTAAATGCTTCTGAATTGGAAGAAAAATGCGCTGCTGCTATGAATGATGATCTGAATACACCCGCACTTATCTCAAGCCTTTTCGATGGAGTGAAAACCATAAATTATGTGCATGAGGGCCGTATTTCCATCGACCGCGAAAACCTCGACAAACTCAAGCTAGTTTATTCCAAATACCTGTATGATATTCTTGGACTCACTCCGGACAGAACTTCTCCAAAAAACGACACCCTTACCGATGATCTGATCAATTCGGTTCTTACTCTTCGTCAATCAGCGAAGGAACGAAAGGAATGGAGTACTGCTGACGAGATCCGGGATGCTCTCGAGAATCTCGGCATCACCATCAAGGACCGCAAAGACGGTTTCGATTGGGAGATCAGATAGAAATGGAGAGAGACAATAAATATCCTGTGCCCCTCTCAAGGGAAATAGAAATTGGCAGTATAAGACTGGGTGCCGGAAATCCCGTTTTGGTGCAATCCATGACCAATACAAAAACTGATGATATCCCTGGTAGTATTGCCCAGTTTAAAAGAATAGCAGATGCAGGGGGACAAATGATCCGTTTCGCCACACCGGGGCTCCGGGAAGTGAAATCCCTCTCTTCAATCATGACTTCCCTGGAAAAAATATTTCCTCAAATACCTGTCGTCGCCGATGTCCATTTTAATGCAAATGTAGCTTTTGAGGCTGCCGGATTATTTCACAAGGTAAGGATCAATCCGGGAAACTTTTCAGGCAAAAAGGACCCTAAGGCAGAATATTCTGATGAGGATTATCTCTGTGAATATGAAGAAAGCAAAGCTTCTCTGTTAAAACTTATTGAAATTTGTAAAACCCATGACACCGCCTTGCGTATCGGGGTAAATCACGGATCTCTTTCCGGCAGGATCATGTCTCGCTTCGGGGACACACCGGAGGGAATGGTAGAGTCTGCAATGGAGTTTTTAAGGGTATGCAAAAGTTCTGAATTCCATAACGTTGTAGTATCCCTAAAATCAAGCAATACAATGCTGATGGTTTTTTCGGTAAGGCTGCTTGCAAAAAGAATGATTGAGGAGGACCTTTATTATCCTTTACATCTGGGTGTGACAGAATCCGGGGATGGATTGGAGGGCCGTGTAAGATCAGTAGTTGGAATCGCAGCATTGCTGTTAGAAGGATTTGGGGATACAATAAGGATCAGCCTTACCGAGCCCCCGGAAAATGAAATCCCTGTAGCGAGGTATATCAATAGAATTTTTCCAAAACCCGGTTTTCTCCCCTATGATCCGCTAAATGATCTTCCATGGGATCCTTTCCACTTCAAAAAACCTGCCAGCAGGGAAGTTTTCGGGATAGGGAAATATAAACCACCGGTGGTGATTTCCACAAAAGATCAATACGAGGACCCCCTTCCGGATATAACGGTCTCATACGAATCGGGCAACTGGATCCTTTCCATCGATGAAAAACGTGAAATCCTTTATAAAGTAAATGAAGTAAATTCTCATGACCAGAAATTTATCCTTCTTGGTCCGGAAGAGGCTCCTGAAGAAATAGCAGGAATCGGAGAATCCATGGTTATTGTTCTTGACGGGACCAATTCAACTATAAGCGCAATAAAAAACTGGATGATCTCCTACTATTGTTCAGATGGTAAAAACCCGCTTATTCTTCGAAAGGAATATAGTGAATCCGACCAGGAAAAATTTGCCATCATGGCTGCCGGGGAATTTGGATTGTTGCTGATCGATCATCTTCTCAGTGGGATTTGGATACAAAATCCCAACATCTCTGCCAAATTCAATAATTGGCTCTCATTCTTTGTGCTGCAGGCTTCAAGAAACCGATTCACATCAACAGAATATATTGCCTGTCCATCCTGTGGAAGAACCTTGTTTGATATCAGTACCAGGCTTTCTGAAGTAAGAAAACATACTGCACATCTGAAAGGGCTGAAGATTGCAGTTATGGGATGTATCGTCAATGGGCCCGGTGAAATGGCCGATGCAGATTATGGTTATATTGGTTCCGGGAAAGGCCTGGTTTCAATCTATAAAGGGAAGGAACAGCTTAAGAAAAAAATACCCGAATCCCTGGCAGTTGATGCCCTTATACAGGTCATAAAATCAAATGGTGACTGGGTCGACCCCTAAGATTTATCGAGGGAAAACACAAAAGAAGTTCCTTTTCCAGGCGCGCTCCTGACGTTGATCGTCTGGTTATGTGCGTGTATCACATGCTTTACAATAGAGAGGCCAAGTCCCGTTCCGCCATAATCACGCGACCGGCTTTTATCCACTCGATAAAACCTTTCAAAGATCCTTGGCAGGTCCTCTTCCGAAATCCCAATTCCATTGTCGGAAATATCCACCAGGATGGATTCTCCCGTATCTACAAAACCCACTTTGGTCTTTCCGTTGGTCTTGCCATAAATTATGGAATTAACAACCAGGTTATTTAGGGCTTCTGTGATCCTTTTTCGGTCGGCCCTTACTTTTATGGCTTTGTTGTAATTGTCATCGTATTCAAGTTTTACCCTGAACTTCTTTGCCAGCATTTCATTGGATTCAAATATCTCATCCACCAGTTTTTTAATATTGAATACCTCCAACTGCAATTTTAATTCCCCCGATTCCAGTCGCGATATGGATACAAGGTCATCAACGATCGAGATCATCCTGTTGATACTCTTCTCTGCCTTTTCCAGGTATAGTTTGTTTATCTTTTCATCTTCAATACCGCCATCCAGGAGGGTAAGTATATAGCCCTGGATATTAAAAATAGGGGTCTTCAGTTCATGAGAAACATTACCCAGGAAATCCTTCCTGTACTTCTCCATCTCCCTTAACTGCAAGATTTCCGTCGATTGTGTCTTTGCCCAGCTTCTCACTTCATTGTCAAGTTCTTCAGAAAGATCTTCATTGTCTAATTTTCTGCGCTGCTTTTTCTGCGAAAGGGTAACGTTTTGAATGGTTTTATAGATCGGGTTGATCCTTTTTTCAACGAAATCAATGAAAATCTTATGCACAAGCAGGTAGCTTGCCGGGAACAGGACGACTCCAAAAGCAAGAAGTGCATAAATACTCGTATTCAGTCCCGAAAGTAACAGGACAAACACTCCGGCTAAATAAAGAATCAGCACTGCTGACGCGATGAGGAAGGATTGTCCTTTGGGTGTTTTTCTCAGCGCCATTTTGTTACAATTATTTACCACTCTGAAAACGGGGTTTCCACATGAAAAAAGAAACCCCACATCCCGTAACGGTTAACTGCATATTCAATTCCCAGAACTTTATCATAGTAAGTTACAAAATCAATACCGATCCCCGTACTGTATTGAAGTTCATTAACCATGTAATTCGATGGATCAATGATATTCTTATTGTTTACATAGCCAATATCTCCAAGAAGATTAAGGTATACTGCAAAATGAATTTTACTGAATTGTTTAATATTCAGGAACGGAACGGAAAATGTGCTAGGCTTAACAAGTTGGTATTTTAATATTACTTTATTGATAAAATAGTCGGTACCATCAATAACAAAATCATCATACCCGGTCATGTTTTCCGAATATCCGAGGGCCTTTCTTTGAACCAGCGGGACCTCTTTGTTACTGGCTATCTTCCCTTTGGCAACGTTCGCAAAATAGATTCGATTTACCACTTTTTTGTGATAGAAAATGGCAGCTTCAGCCTCCCAGTTACCAAATGGATAGTTGTTTATGATCCCTAATCCGAAGCGCTGTATTTTAAGTTTAAATGCTTCCCCTTCCAGGGGATAAATTTTTGAATCCCTTATGTCATAGTTGAAAACATAGTCGAATTTAAAATACTTGTAGCGTGTGTAGCCTTCCCCAAAATATTCCGGGTTCAGGCTTGCTACCGTATCACTGATCCAGTCGTCTGTATAATGCACCCTGAGCCTGTGCCGTGAATAAAGTTGAGGTCTGTAGCTGTAACCAATAAAGGCATCGGCAGAACTCAGAGCATAGTTATCATCATCCCTGAAATATACGGGCAGATTCTCAAGCGTAATGTAATTGACCCGATGTTGCCGGCTGAGGCTGTAGCTAAATGAAAGAATATGGTTCTCGTTTGCTCCCAGGTTGGGTTTTTCATATTGCAGAACAAATTGCTCCTTATATCCCAGCCTTATTTTAGCTTCAAGGAGCTCATTTCTTCCCCGAAAATTGTTCCACTTCAGCCACATGCCGTAATTGATCTTACTCCATTGCGGCTCCTTAAGAAATGCGCTGAGATTTCTCTCCCCGTGTTCAAAGATCGGTGTTGGCCATATATACCAACGCTCCTGTACCGAAATGAGAATGTCTATATGGTTGCCGGGGGAATGTCTGGTATCCATATTCACAAAATTGAAAAGAGAGAGGTTCAGTAAGTTCTCCCTGCTTCTTTCGATTGCAGGGATCAACTCCATCTTAGCGATGGTGTCTCCCTTTGAAAATGCAAGCTCCCTCAACAGAATATTCTGCTTTGTGACCCGGTTGCCTTCAATGATTATGTCGCTGATATAAAGGTGATCCTCGGGTACGAGGGTCCCCTCCTGTGCAAAAAGAGTGGAATTAAGCATTCCGGCCAACAAAATAAAAATTACATGTCTCACCTGAATTTTCAGCATTATCGATCTAAATTACCCGCATGCAAAGAAAACTATTTATATGAAGAAAACGAAAAGTTGATACGTGCATTACATTCACTTTTAAACTATTGCCAACGAAATCCTGTGTTAATAGAAAAAATGTACTTTTGTAAACAAAAAATAAGCTTATGAAGATAATATCCCGATTATTTCTGGTAATGCTGGTGCTGGGGGCTTTTTCTTCAGTAAATGGACAAAACCGCATAACGATAAACCTCGATGATTTCAATTCTTTAAGCGTTTCAGGAGGTATAGACCTGGAACTGATTCCTTCTGATTCAAGGGAAATGAGTATTACAGCTTTGAATGGTAAGCCTGAAGAGGTCGGTGTTGATATGAAAGACGGTGAGCTGACCATAAGAATCAGGCCAAGGATTGAAAAAGAGGACATTACAAAGGTAAAATTGCCATATTCAAAGTTAAACAAGATAAGCGTTTCGGCTGGTGCTGTTGTAAATTCTGCAAGAGACCTGCAGGCCGATGATCTTCAGCTAACTGCTAATTCCGGAGGCAAGATCGAATTAGGTGTGAATGCAAAAAATATCGATGCAAAGGTAATCCAGGTGTCTGACATTATTCTCTATGGAAAAGCGGTATCGCAAAATGTCAATGCAAATACCGGGGGAAATTACCTTGCATATGATCTTGAATGCCAGGACACTTATATAAAAGTCTCCTCCGGATCACAGGGAAAAGTTACCGCATCCCGGATCATAGAAGCAACAGCATTCTCTAAAGGTTTCATCGGGTATATCGGGGATCCTGTCAGTACCTACACAAAGACCTCCATGGGAGGAGAAATTGCCGCATTTAAAACACGGCAGGATGCTGATAACTATTGATCTTTGGCTGCTAAAATTGCTTCTGCCATGATCATGTCAGAAGGGAATGTTATTTTAATATTTTCCCTGTTTCCCTCGACGAGATTTACTCTTCCGTAACAGTACTCGTAAACTGAGGCATCATCGGTATACGTTCTATGCACACAAGTTTCATACGCAGTAATTAGTTTTTCTGCCTGGAAAACCTGCGGTGTCTGGACGCGCTTGATGTTGCTTCTGTCGAGAATATTACTGCCTTTAACTGTAATTTCACGAAGAGAGTCCTCAGTATCAATAACCGGAATTGCACTGCCATTCTTCTCTGCTTCGATGTAGCATCGAAGGATCGTTTCTGTTGACACAAGTGGCCTTACTGCGTCGTGAATCCCCACAATATCGTCCCGCTTTACCAGGGCAAGTCCCTGCATCACTGAATGAAATCTTGAGGCCCCCCCGGTTGTAACTGAAAGCTTTTTTGCTGTCTCATATTTTTCCGCCAGAGTATTCCACTCATTGATATGACTCTCTGGCAGAACCACAATTACATTTATTTCCGGATCGAAAGAAATGAATTTCTCAATGGTCCACATAATTACTGGTTTTCCCAGTAGTTCAAGAAATTGCTTGGGTCTCTCTGAATTCATTCTTGAACCGGAACCCCCGGCAACAATTATAACAGATCTCATCTGATTTTTTAACCGAGGGTATTAAATCCCGATGGCAGCTGTTTCGGCCTTGGCTTTACACACAGTAAAGGATATTTTGACCTGTTAAGCATTTGCTGCGCATAACTGCCAAATAATACATTCCATTTATCTATCGCACTGGACATGATCACTATAAGATCCGCCTCAATAGCTTCTGCATAATTTAATGTAAGGTTAGGCAGGCTGTCTCCGGTAACGGTGTGTTGAACATGCTGTACCTTCCAGCTGTTCAGGAATCCGATGGATTGCTTGCTATAAGACTCAAGCCTTGCAAGGTCTCTCTTGTTATTATTTACAGATATGGATAAGACATGTATTTCTGCTCCAAAAAGATTTGCGATCTCCGCAGCAATTGGAAGTTTCTGCCGGGTATCCGGATGTAGTTTAATGGGGAGAACTATTTTTTTTATTTTCTTGGGCACTGGGCTGTTTCGAATGGCCAGCACCGGGTTATGTGTTGATGCCATGATCTTCAGGGCATTGCTTCCTGCAAAAAGTTCTTCAAAACCAGATGCTCCATGAGTGGATGCGGAAACAAATGCATCCTTATAAGAATTCGCCTGGCTTACAATTTCTTTGTATACCTTACCTTGCTTGATAATATACCTGAGTTTCGAATTGTTGCCGAGCCTGGGTCCATACTCACTAATTATTTTTTCAAATCTTTTCTCAGCAAATTTATGCTCATCACTGATGGTACTTGGATGATAGTCTGAAACGGAGGTAATAACATAGACTAGCTGAATGTTGATCTCCTTTTTCTGGGAGAACAATACTGCCATCTCAAGCCCGTTTAATGATTCCTGGGAAAAATCAATAGGTATTATGAAATTCTTCATGGTGTATGCTTTTATTAATACAGCTAATTTATGAAATATTCTATAACCTGTTGCATTTACTTTAACATTACAATTAACCGTTCAATGTGTGATGGCCACTTTGCTCTTTTTGCCTTCATAGGTTAAATCGTGATTCTTTTGAACAAATAAACAAATTATTCTATTTTTGACGAAGCAAAATACCTGGGCATTATATGAAGAAGGACGTCGT
>CAYSAH010000002.1:30531-30749 GCA_964428945.1 uncultured Bacteroidaceae bacterium
AGGAATTGATATTGGTGGTACTTTCACTAAAATTGGACTGGTCGACAGTAATGGTGCCTTGTTTTATGAGAATTCCATTGCAACCGATAAATTTGAAGATCCAAATGCCTTTGCTGAAACTATTTATGATCTTATCGGGGAGTTTTTATCCCGGGATAAGGATGGCTATGAGCTTCGTGGCATAGGGATCGGCGCTCCTAACGGGAATTATTATACTG
>CAYSAH010000003.1:0-29897 GCA_964428945.1 uncultured Bacteroidaceae bacterium
CCTTATCGATCTCGTAAGGCAATTATATCAGCTCAGAACCTGCAAGCATAATTTGTCTGAGGAGAATATTAAAGCTGGAAAGTTTAAAACCTGCCTTGAATTTCATATTGAAAATTGTATGGGTCCATGTGAAGGATTACAGGATGAAAAATCATATAATGATTCCATTGATCAGATACATGAAATTTTAAAAGGTAATCTTCACGGAGTGATAACTGTTCTTAAAAACAGGATGAAAAAACTTGCTATAGAGTATAAATTTGAAGAGGCAGAAAAATTGAAAACAAAAATGGAGGCTCTTCAGAGATTTCAAACCAGATCAACCATTGTTAACACCTCTATAAATAATGTGGACGTACTAAGTATCGTGGACGAAGACAAATACGCGATTGTAAACTACTTAAAAATCACCAAAGGGGCTGTGGTTCAGTCACATACGGTGGAAATTCAGAAGCGGTTAAATGAATCATCCAGCGAAATTTTGCTCTTTGCAATCACAGATTTGAAGGAAAGGGTGAGAAGTGATGCCAGGGAGCTCATCCTTCCAATAGATTTGTCAGAAGAATTATCCTGGTATAGGATCACAGTTCCAAAAAGAGGTGAGAAGAAAAAATTGCTTGAACTCTCAGAACGAAATGCAAGGATGTATAAACTTGAAAAACAAAAAAGAGAATCAGAAGCAACTAAATCCTATCCTGACCGTAGAATTCTTGAAACTTTAAAATCAGATCTTCGTTTGTCTGTTTTGCCGGAACATATTGAGTGTTTTGACAACAGCAATATTCAGGGCTCAAATCCGGTTGCAGCATGCGTCGTTTTCAGGAATGGACGTCCGGCAAAAAGGGAGTATCGACATTTTAATATAAAAACAGTAACAGGTGCTGACGATTTTGCCTCCATGGAAGAGATCATATACAGGAGGTATCGCCGGTTGCTTGAAGAAAAAAGTGAAATTCCTCAACTTGTGATCATTGACGGAGGTAAGGGGCAGCTAAATGCGGCAATGAAAAGTATTGATAAACTTGATTTACGAAAGCAGGTAGCAATTATCGGAATAGCTAAAAAGCTTGAAGAAATATATTTTCCTGATGATCCGATTCCCCTATATATTGATAAGAATTCCGAATCTCTTCGTCTTATTCAACAACTTAGAAATGAGGCACACAGGTTTGGAGTTGAATTTCATAGGCTAAAGCGTTCAAATAACATGATTGTGTCTGGATTGAACTCGATAGACGGAATAGGAGAAGAGTCTATTGGAAAGCTTTTCAGAGAATTTAAGTCAATTGAGGGTATTGGCAAAGCCTCTGAAAATGAACTTGCCGCGATCCTGGATAAAGCAAAAGCAAAAAAAATAATTAGTTATTTTAAAGAAGGGAAAAATTCCTGATTACTTGTTTCTTTCTACCGTAAAAGCCACAAGATCAAGCAAAGCCTGGCGTGCACTTGATTCCGGAAAGCTCAACAAGGTCTCTTCCGCTTTTGCTTTGTATTCATTCATTTTACCTTCTGCAAAAGCAAGACCCCCCTTGATTCTGACAAATTCAATAACCCGGCCGATTTTTTCATTGTTCATACTGCCGTTACGGATCAGCCTCATGATTTCACGCTTCTCAGTAATGCTGCTTTGTTCCAGGGCATATATTAATGGAAGTGTAAATTTTTTCTCTTTCAGATCATTACCGGTAGGTTTACCTATTATACCCCGACTCTGATAATCAAACAAATCGTCTTTTATCTGGAAAGCCATTCCGATATTTATGCCCATCGAGTACAAGGTGTCAATATCCTTCTGCGAAGCCCCGACAGACTTTGCCCCGCTTGCTGTACATGATGCAATGAGAGTAGCGGTCTTTTTCCTGATCACCTCATAATATGAATCCGTATCGATATTCAATTTCTTGGATTTCTGAAGCTGCAATAATTCTCCTTCGATCATCTCCTTAACTGTATCAGAAACAATATCAAGTAAATCATGATCCTTCTTGGTTGCAGCAAGAAGAAGCCCCTTCGAAAGGAAATAATCCCCCAATAAAACCGACAGCTTGGACCTCCAGATTGCATTAATGGAAAAGAGCCCCCGGCGTTCATATGATTCATCAACAACATCATCATGAATCAACGTTGCTGTGTGCATTAACTCAATAAGGGATGCTGCCGTATATGTAGATTCAGTAATCTCACCTACCATTTTTGCGGAAAGAAAAACAAAAAGTGGACGCATCTGTTTACCCCGGTTTCTTAAAATATAGGAAGAAACAACATTTAGTAAATAGACGTCACTGTGAATAGCATCTTTAAACCTTTTTTGAAATACCTTAATTTCTTCACCTACAGGGCGTCTTATTTCATCTAAACGTGGCATAAATCTTCAATTACAGCGGCAAATTTATAAATAAATCACTGTCATTCTGATTAAACTTCCCTTTTCTTAAATATATCTCTAATTAACTGTTCATACAAAAAAATAAAAAAACATTCAAATAATGTGAAATATTTCACATTATCTCTTAAAACCACTATCCGGATGAATGTCATAAAGTTAATTATTGATATATTTGTATATAAGGATGTTTGGTTAAATAAGAAAAAAGATAATGTCAAATTTTACAGATCTGGATGCGAAAAGCATTGAAAAGGCAGCCATTATAATGAAAGCAATTGCCCATCCCCTGAGATTGGCAATTTTGGGTCATTTATCTGAAGGAGAGGAACTTACTGTTACTGAAATACATGAAGCAGTAAAGATTGAACAATCTACAGCTTCGCATCACCTTGGCATACTAAAGGACAAAGGAATTTTGATCTCCAGGCGTGATGGAAAAAATACAATCTATGCAATAAAGAACAAAAACCTGAAAAAACTTGTTGAATGTATAGCCCTTTGCGCTTGCGTAGGTGAATAATAATTATACGATGGACAAGGTTCGGGTTACAAAGGAATTTAATTTTGAAATGGCCCACGCACTGTGGAATTACGACGGTGCATGCAAAAATATACACGGACATTCTTACCGCCTGTTTGTTACAATTATAGGTTCCCCAATAAAGGATGAGAACAATGTGAAATTTGGGATGGTACTGGACTTTAAAGACCTTAAGGCCATGGTCAATAAAAACGTTGTTAATATTCTGGATCATAGCCTGGTCGTTTACAAAAAGGCAGAAGGTGAAAGCCTGCAAAGTGTAAAAAAAATGTATGACAAGGTCTATGTTTTCGATTTTCAGCCAACCTGTGAAAACCTGATTGTACACATCGCTAAAATAATAATAGCCAATACTCCGCCCAACCTTTCCCTATTCTCTTTAAAACTGTACGAAACAGCCACATCCTATGCTGAATGGTTTGCTTCCGATAATGATTGAACCTGATGACCGAAAATAAGAAACTGTTTCTTCTTGACAGTTATGCCCTGATCTTCAGGTCATACTATGCCTTTATCAATAATCCTATGCGCAATTCAAAAGGGATGAATACCTCAACAGTATTCGGATTTACCCTTACCCTTGATGAATTGATAAGAAAAGAAGCACCAACCCACATCATTGCAGCTTTTGATTCAGCCGGACCCACCTTCCGTCACGAAATGTTTCAACCCTATAAGGCCAATCGTGATGAAACCCCTGAAGATATCAGAGAATCCGTACCATGGGTTAAGGAACTACTGAATGCATACAGGATACCGATTATAGAAAAAATGGGTTACGAAGCAGATGATATTATAGGTACAATTGCCAAAGAGGCTGAAAAACAAGGATTCGAAGTATACATGGTAACGCCTGACAAGGATTTTGCACAATTGGTAAGTGAAAATATATTCATGTATAAGCCCGGAAAAGGAGGCAATCCTCCAGAAATTCTTGGTATTCCGGAGATAAGGGAAAAGTTCAGCATTGAAAGACCGGAACAGGTGATTGATATCCTCGCACTTTGGGGCGATTCATCAGATAATATTCCAGGGGCTCCCGGAATAGGAGAGAAGACAGCAAAAAAACTTATTGAAAGCTTTGGTTCTGTTGAGGGGGTATATAACAATTTAAATTCACTGAAAGGGAAACAAAAAGAGAACCTTGAAATCTCTTTCGAACAGGTTAAGCTGTCCAAAGTTTTGGCAACTATAAGATTAGATGTCCCACTTGATTTTGATCTTAAGCAGTCAGAACTTAAACCACTTGAAAAACCGACGCTGGAAAACTTGTTTGATGAGTTGAATTTTAAAAATCTCAAAACAAGAATCTTAGGAAGTACGGAAACAATAAATATTTCTGAGTCAGGTTTCCAAACATCTTTATTTCAAGAAATAGTTAATGATGTATCTGAACTTCAGCATACAAAAAGTTCAATAGAAAATACTGATCATGAGTACTCTCTGGCAAACTCCCCAAAAGAATACCTGGCTCTTTTTGAGCAATTGAAAAATGAGAATACCTTCTGTTTTGATACCGAAACCACAGGTCTTGATGTTATTGAAGCACAAATAGTTGGAATGTCTTTTTCGTGGAAATCCCATGAAGCGGTGTATATGAATATTTCTTTGGATCCAGAGGAGCGCAGTCAACAATTTGATCAATTAAGAGAGATTTTTAAGGAGCCTGAATTGTTAATAGTTGGACAAAACCTGAAATACGATTTACACATATTAAGGAATTGTGGCATAGAAACTAAGGGCAGATTATTTGATACGATGGTTGCTCATTATCTGATCTATCCGGACAGGAAGCACGGGATTGATGCCATTGCTGAGGATTTACTCAATTATTCAAAGATTAGAACCGAAGAACTTATTGGCAAAAAGGGAAACCGGCAACTGAATTTCAAGGACCTTGACCCAGAAAAAGTTAAAGACTATGGCTGTGAGGATGCTGATGTTACCTGGCAGATATATGAAATACTTTCAAGGCAGATTGAAGAAGACAAGCTACATGAGCTTGCCATGAATATTGAAATGCCGTTGGTAAGGGTATTAATGGAAATGGAACATGCGGGAGTTTCTTTAAATTCTGATGCTTTGGCCGAGTTTGCTGATAATTTAAGGGAGGAATTAATTGAAAATGAAAAGAGAATTTTTACGCTGGCAGGGCAGGAATTCAATATTAATTCTCCAAAACAACTGGGAGATATACTTTTTGAGCGCTTAAAAATTCTCGTTGATGCAAAATTGACCAAAACGAGACAGTATATTACAAGTGAAGATGTTCTGGCAGGTCTGGTTGATAAGCACGAGATCGTGCAGGAAGTGCTAAATTACAGGTCTGCAAAGAAATTGCTGTCTACCTATGTTGAAGCACTTCCAAAACTTATTCATGAAAGAACAAACCGCATTCATACTTCCTTTAACCAAACGCTGGTGGCTACGGGCCGGCTGTCTTCAAATAATCCTAACCTCCAGAATATCCCAATAAGAGAAGAGCGAGGAAGAGAAATTAGAAGGGCGTTTACAAGTTCAGACAACAATCACAGATTTTTATCTGCCGACTACTCTCAGATAGAATTGCGTCTTATTGCTCATTTAAGCAGGGATGAGAACATGATCCAGGCATTTTTGGATGAAGAGGATATTCATACAACGACAGCATCGAAAATATATGGAGTAGATATTAAAGATGTAACAAAGGACATGAGATCAAGGGCAAAAACGGCTAACTTTGGAATTATATATGGGATTTCTGCTTTCGGATTATCCCAAAGGATGAGGATACCCCGTTCTGAAGCCAGGGAATTGATAGATGGATACTTTGCTACTTATCCGGGTGTAAAAGCCTATATGGATGGATGTATAAAGAACGCAAGGGAAAGTGGCTATGTAGAAACCATGTTCGGAAGGAAAAGATACCTTCCGGATATTCTTTCCAGGAATTCAGTGATAAGGGGAAATGCTGAAAGAAATGCCATAAACACGCCGATTCAGGGATCTGCTGCTGATATTATAAAAATAGCAATGGTATCGGTTCACAATGCATTTCAAAAGGAGAATCTGGAGTCAAAAATGATCATCCAGGTACATGATGAATTAAATTTTGATGTACCCCTTAAGGAAATAGACCGGGCCAAAGCCATTGTAAGAGCTTCAATGGAACAGGCAGTTAAAATATCTGTTCCTCTTCTTGTGGAGATGAATGATGGAGACAACTGGCTCGAGGCACACTAAACCCTAATGCCTTGCCAGGGCACCTTCATTTCCCTTAAGAATATTCTGAACATGAACAGGATTTGCAATGGTTACAAGTGCAGTGTCCAATTGTATGTCTTTCCTGGTCTGCTTTTCTATCTGTCCTTCATGATAATAATAGCGGCCAACGATTTCCTCTTCAAGAATCTCCCTTATTTCTGGTTTGAAAGTTTCAAGGTCCTGCAAATTGTTGTGAGAAAGTTTTCTTTCCAGGTTTTTAAATTCTTCTTCTGATAGTTCGTAATACTTTTCCCTCTTAGCGGTGGAGATGAGCTTTTTTAAGGCCTGTTCGCTGGCAGTTTCATACTCAAAATCCTTTTCAGTTACGAAATCACAGAAATCTTTATACTCAGCATCCGTAAGGCTAAATTCTTTTGCCGGCAGGATAGACTCTTTTTTTGTTCTGTATCGGTTGGCATAATCGAAATATACACTTTCAGTATAAAGCCGGATTGCAATCTCACTAAGTGTTTCAGGATCAACCTCAATATCTGGTTCAACTCCGCCTCCATCAAATACTGTTCTTCCATTCTTTGTCTTGTATTCAGAAATCAGTGAATCAGGGATTACTCCCACACTTCCATCCTCGTTCCGGTTTGTATAATCCAGGGCCTGGATGCACCTGCCAGAAGGAATGTAATACTTTGCAGTCGTAACCTTTAACTGTGCATTGTATTTCAGGGGCCGGGTAGTTTGCACCAGCCCCTTGCCAAAGGTCCTTTGACCAACAATGATGGCCCGGTCCAGGTCCTGCATGGCTCCTGCAACAATTTCAGCAGCTGATGCGGAAGCCCGGTTTACAAGAATTACAATAGGTACTTCAGTATCCAGGGGTACAGCAGTTGTCTTATAATCGCTGTCCCAGTTTTTAACCTTTCCTTTTGTGCTTACAATCATTTCTCCCTGGTCAATGAAAAGATTACAGACCCTTACAGCTTCGATCATCAACCCTCCCGGATTACCCCTTAGATCGAGGATAAGATTGTTAAATTTATCATTCTTCTTTAATTCAAGGTAGGCAGCTTTTACCTCCACGGAAGCATTTGTTGTAAAATTGCTTAAACGGATATATCCGGTCTGATCTGTCAGCATACCAAAATAAGGCACGTTGCTGATCACTATATTTTCTCGTATAAGGTTAAATTCAAGGATTTCCTCCGTATAGGGTCTTTTTACCTTTATTTTAAGTGTTGTACCTGGCTTCCCTTTCAACAAATCACTGACCTCGGATATGGCCATTTCATTTGACTTTTTTCCGTCAACTTCTAAAATAATATCACCAGCCCGTACACCGGCCTTTGCTGCCGGAAAGTTTGCATATGGATCTGAAATAATTGTATTTTCACCCCGTTTACTGATCAGGCTTCCAATGCCTCCGTACTCTCCGGTGGTCTGAAAATTAAAATTATCCATTTCCTCTTCTGGAATGTAAGTAGTATAGGGATCCAGGGAATTTAACATAGAGTTAATGCCCGATGTTATGAGCTTATCCGGAGATATTTCATCAACGTAAAACATATTTAGCTCCCGGTATAGTGTGCAAAAAACATCCAGATTCTTTACTATTTCCAGGTCAGTATTGCGTATGCTTGTGAAACCAGCGCCAAGAAACAATATTACCAGGCCCGATAGAATGATCTTCCTTTTCATGTTAATATAAGGTGTTAATCCTTAATGCATTTTCGAATTTGTGGAGAATTACAAATATATCCCAAATAATGATTAAACATTATCAAAAACAGTGCCGGATACTCAACATTAACGTTTTTAAGGTTTTAAAGGAAAACAAAGAGCAAAATATTCTATATATCTTTGTGAAAATTTTTCAGGTATGAACACGTCAAGCCTTGCGGATACCTCTCAAATAGTTCAATCACCTGTGGATACGCTGGTCCTTGATACTTTAATAAATTCCTTTTCAAAACCGCTTATCGGGGGCTCAGTTATTGATTATATTAGCCTTAGTAATAGTAGTGGTTTTATTATGTCAGGCTATTCCTTTGCCTGGTACTTCTACTTATTGATGATTCTTTTAATCGCTTATGCGGTTGCAAGGGCATTTCTTGGGCGCCTGTTGAGCAGTACTTTTACGGCTGCCATAAGTTATAACAATGCAGTAAGTTTGTTTAATGACAACAGCCAGTTGCAGCGACAGCGCGACAGTGTTCTGTATGGTTTCTATTTCCTTTCGCTTGGTTTTTTCCTAATGCTGATTTCAAACCTGCAGAATTGGAGGCCATATGACCTGGAAGGATTCAGTCTCTTTGCTTTTTTCACTTTACTTACATTTCTTGTGTTTTATACAAGAAGAATTATTTTGAATCTTATAGGTCATGTATTTTTCAGCCTGACCTTGTTCAGGGAATATCTTTATCATGGTTATTCCTATAATAAGCTCTTAGGAATTGTTCTGATACCGCTAAATTTTGCCATTGTTTATACCAACGGAATTATACAGAAAATAGTAGTTATTATTTCAGTCTCAGCCCTGATCTCAGTCATAATTATGAAGATTTTCAGGGGATTACTCTTTTCTTACAAACACAATGTTTTTAATTTCTATTTGTTTTTATACCTTTGTGCGCTTGAAATAGTTCCAATTTTTTTGATTTACAAGTGGTTTAAAATCATAGTGTAGTTTCAATATGAACTAAAAGGAAGAAGAAAATGAGCAGAATCAGGAAAATTTTGGTTTCCCAACCCGTACCAGAAAATAATAAATCACCCTATTTTGATCTTGCCGAAAAACACAATCTGAAAATAGACTTTCGGCCGTTTATTCATGTTGAAGGCGTCTCTTCTAAAGAATTCAGGCAATCCAAAGTGGATCTCACCATTTTTACTGCAGTTGTTTTCACCAGTAAAACAGCGATTGACCATTATTTTAGAATAGCAGAAGAAACCAGGATATCCATACCGGATACCATGAAATATTTTTGTATTTCAGAGTCAACCGCGTTTTATCTGCAAAAATATATCGTTTACAGGAAAAGGAAAATCTTTTATGCAAATGGGAAACTTGAGGATATGGTTGATATAATGATGAAACATAAAGATGACAACTTTCTTGTACCTATATCAGCCGCTCACAAGGAGGAGATCCCGGAATTGCTTGATAAATACAATTTTAAATATACAAAATCAATCCTTTATAAAACAGAATGCAGCGATCTCTCCGATCTTGCAGATGTAAATTATGACATCCTCGTTTTTTACAGTCCATCAGGCATTAAATCATTGTTTCAAAATTTCCCCAATTTTAAACAAAACGACACCAAGATCGCATCATTTGGAGATAAAACCGCCAGAGCTGTTGAAGAAGCAGGCCTAAGGCTTGATATAAAAGCCCCTGCTCCAGAAACTCCATCTATGACCATGGCGCTGGAAAGCTTCATTGAAAGGCATAATAAGAACGGAAAGGAGTAACAGGAAAAAACATTTAAAATCAAAGGGGGAGCAATCCCCCTTTTTTTATGGCAGATAAAAAATTCAATAAAAGAGAGAGGCTGAAAAGCAGCAAATCAATTGATGCGCTCTTCCAGACAGGAAGAACGATATCCTCTCCGCCATTCAGGCTTTTATACAGGAAAGCCGGCCCACTGCCCGTACCGGTTCAAATGACTGTTGCCGTTCCTAAAAAATTGATCAAAAGAGCTGTTGACAGGAATCTGCTGAAAAGAAGAACCCGTGAAGCTTATCGTTTGAACAAAGGCAGAATCTTTGAGGTGCTTGCAGAAAAGAACGAACAATATGAAATTCTTTTTCTATACCAGGCTAATGAAATAATTGATTTTAAAACTATAAAATCAGCAGTAAACTTTCTCCTGCTGAAATTTTCAGAGAGGATCTGATCACCGGTCCAAAATCCTGAACCTTCCTCCATCCAAATTCTATTTCCATTTCCCTATTGCTATTCATTCCCTCCTTTTCTACCTTTAGTGTTCGATATAAAAATCCTTAAGCATGAAAAATCCCACCCGCAAACTCGCATTCCTGTTCCTTGTATTGCTTATTGCTTCGGGCTGTAATAAGAAACCTTCGGGTCAAAACCTTGAAAATCCGGAATATAACCCTTTTATTTCAGCCTTTACCAGCGGGATGGTTTCTGCAGGATCCTCAATAAAAGTCCGATTCGCAGAGCCATTTACTGATTCAGTTGCTATAAACAGCCTCGTCGAAAGCGGAATAATGACGCTTTCCCCCAATGTGGAAGGCAGCGCCTACTATATTGATCAGCAAACCATTGAGTTCAGGCCGGAAGGTAGTCTTGATCAGGGAACTGCCTATGATGTTCAGCTGAAACTAAATAAATTGTTTGTCAATGCTGACAAGGGAAAAACCTTCAATTTCAGATTTCATACCATTGATCAGCATTTGAGTATTGATTTGTCAGGATTCAGACCTTACAACGATTATAAGCCCGGCTTGAATTTTCTAAGCGGAACCTTGAATACTTCCGATGTGGCAAATCCCGATGAGATAGAGGCAGTACTTGAGGTTGTTCAGGGAAATAAAAAATTGGCAGTCAAATGGGATCACAATGAAGATCGGAAAACACACGATTTTACAATCGACAGTATTTCCAGGGAAGATAAGGAATTAATCGTTCAGCTAAAATATGACGGGGCCTCCATTCATTCCAAACAGTCAGGCGTTCAGGAATTTATCGTTCCAGCCCTTGGAGATTTCAAGGTTTTAAGCCAGAAACTGGTTCAGTATCCTGAACAGCATGTATTATTAAGTTTCTCAGATCCTTTAAGGAAAAATCAGTATCTCGATGGACTTATTCGACTGAGCAATGAAACAGATATGAGATTTATTATCGAAGGGAACACCATTAAGGCATATCCCAATGTCAGGCAAAATGGTTCATTGACTCTTTTCGTGGAACCCGGAATAAGAAACACAGCAGGAAAAGGCATGAAATCAGGGGAAAGCTTCAATATTGTTTTCCAGGAGATAAAACCTTCAGTGGAATTGCTTGGGAATGGAGTGATCATCCCAACAGGCAACGATGTAATCCTTCCTTTCAAAGCCGTTAACCTGAAAGCTGTAGATCTTAAAGTAATACAGATTTACGAAAATAACATCGCCCAGTTCCTGCAGGTGAACCAGCTTAACGGAGAGTATGAATTAAAAAGAGCGGGCCGGCTGATTCTGAAAAAAACAATTGACCTTATAGCTGATAAACCGATCAACTACGGCCAATGGAATACTTTTTCCCTGAACCTTACTGAGCTGGTAAATACAGATCCGGGATCGATCTACAGGATCGAATTGAATTTCAGGCAGAGCCAGTCTCTTTTTGCCTGCGGAGAGGAATTACCTGATGTTGAGCAGGGAAATGAGGAGAATTTTGATTACCTCAATGAAGAAGAGTTGTCCTACTGGGATTCCTACGAAAGTTACTACAACGACTGGGATTACTATTATTACGATGATTATTCCTGGGATGACCGGGAAGATCCCTGCAAACCGGCATATTATGGAAACCGGCGCGCCGTTTCCAGGAATATCCTGGCGAGTAACCTTGGTGTGATTGCAAAATATGGTTCCGGACAGGACCTGAACATTACCATTACCAATCTTTTAAGCGCAAAAGGGGTTCCCAATGCAAGTGTTAAAGTGTATAATTTCCAGCAACAGGAGCTGGCATCAGGCTCTACAAACGGGGATGGAATGCTTGTCTTTAAATTACAATCCAAACCATTCCTTGTTGTTGCAGAACAGGGCGGTCAGAAGGGCTATCTCCGGCTGGTCGATGGAGCATCATTGTCATACAGTATGTTTGATGTGTCCGGAACAGTTGTTCAAAAAGGGATCAAAGGATTTTTATATGGTGAAAGAGGGGTTTGGCGACCAGGGGATTCGATCTTCATGAACCTGATTCTCGACGATCTGCAGAATCCCTTGCCGGAGGGTCATCCGGTTAGTTTTGAACTTAAAGACCCCCAGGGTAAGGTGGTTCAGAAAAGAGTTGTCGCAGGGAATGGATCAGGGTTCTTTCCCTTTCATACGAGGACGAATCCTGGCGCAGCAACCGGTAGTTATACGCTTGTGGCCAGTGTCGGAGGAGTAAAATTCACAAAGATGCTGCAGGTTGAGACCATCAAACCTAACAGGCTGAAGATAGACCTCACTTTTGATGGAGATACTATTTATCCGGCTAAAGGTGCCATATCAGCACATCTTTATGGAAAATGGCTTACAGGAGCCACAGCAAGGGACCTGCGTGCAGAAATAGAAGTTGTTTTCAGGTCAGTAGTAACCTCTTTTAAAGGATATGAGGATTATACATTTACCAGCCCGGGAAAAGATCTGGCTGATTACGGGAATTTATTCTGGAGCGGAACGGTTGATAACAATGGTAAAGCTGATTTTTCCAGGCAGCTTAACATTGCCGGGGAGGCACCGGGGATGTTGAATGCAGTGTTCACGACCCGCCTGTTTGAAAAGTCAGGAGATTTCAGCATCGATCAGAAAACCACGCCATGTTCACCCTATAACACCTATGTTGGGATTAAGACCCCTCCGGGAGATAAACGAAATATGCTGCTTACCGATACGTCTCATACGGTAAATGTTGTCACTTTATCATCCTCCGGAAGTCCGGTTACCAAGCTGGGTCTTGATGTGAAGGTTTACAAACTCTCCTGGCGCTGGTGGTGGGATGCCTCCTATGAAAACCTTGCTTCCTATATGGGTAGCAGTTACCAGACCCCGGTTTATTCAACCACGATCAGTACTAAGAACGGAAAGGGCGCTTTCAATTTCAGAATCGATTACCCGGAATGGGGAAGGTACCTGGTTATGGTCACTGATAAAGGTGGTCACAGTGCGGCAAAGATAGTTTTCGTCGATTGGCCGGGCTGGGCAGGAAGAGCAGAAAAAGGAGATCCTGATGCTGCCTCCGTTCTGAGTTTCAGCTCAGATAAATCAAGCTATGCAGTTGGTGAAACAGCAACAATTACAATTCCTTCTTCCATAAGTGGAAATATACTCATCAGCCTTGAAAATGGAACCGGGGTTTTAAAACAGCAATGGATCGAAACTACAGGGAGCGAGACCCGGTACAACCTGAAGTTAACACCGGAAATGACTCCAAATATTTATGTTTACGCTTCGCTTATTCAACCCCATAAAAATACGGAGAACGACCTTCCGATCAGGATGTTTGGAGTGATCCCGCTTAAAGTTGAGGATCCAGCAACCAGGCTATATCCCCAAATTGAAATGGCTAATGAACTGAGTCCAAAAAGTAAAGTCCAGGTCAGAATCTCTGAAAAGTACAACAAGAAAATGACCTATACAATTGCAATTGTTGATGAAGGGTTACTCGACCTTACAAGGTTCAGGACACCTGATCCATGGTCTGAATTTTATGCAAAGGAGGCTTTGGGTGTACAAACATGGGACATGTTCGAATATGTCCTTGGGGCATTCGGTGGAAGAATTGACGGTATTTACAGCATTGGAGGTGGTGACGATGAATCAGGTGAAGGAGCCAAGGATGCAAACAGGTTTCCACCTATGGTGAAGTTTCTGGGACCGTTTACCCTGAATTCCAAAACAAATGTGCATAATATCGCGATTCCAAACTACATAGGTTCTGTGAGAACCATGGTTGTTGCAGGAGACAAGGGAGCTTATGGCCTGGCAGAAAAAACCACTCCTGTTAAACAGCCGCTGATGTTGCTTGCCACCCTTCCAAGAGTCCTTGGTCCGGGCGAGGAGGTGGCTCTCCCTGTAAATGTTTTTGTAATGGACGATAAGATCCGTAGTGTTGACCTCGAGATATCTACAAATGATATGCTTATCGCATCAGAAAAAACAAAAAAGCTAAGCTTCTCAGGTACAGGTGATGAGATCGTCGATTTCATGCTTAAAACACCTGAAAAAACCGGCGTTGGCAAGGTTAAGATCATCGCAAGTTCAGGGAAGCATAAAGCAGAATATGAAATTGAATTGAATATCCGGTCCTCGAATCCGCCGGTCACAAGTTTTATAACTGAAGCTGTCGAAAACTCAAAATCCTATACCAGGGATTTTGAATATGTTGGGATGGCAGGTACAAATGAGCTGATGCTCGAGGTTTCCAATATTCCCCCGGTTGACTTTGGCAGGAGACTTAAATTCCTGTTGCAGTATCCCCATGGATGTATTGAGCAAACTACATCGGCAGTTTTCCCCCAGTTATTCCTTGCTGATGTGATGGAACTGGATGAAAATGTAAAAAAACAAACAGAATCGAATATTAAAGCAGGAATAAAAAGACTCTCTTCGTTCCAATTGTCGGGTGGTGGATTCTCCTATTGGCCGGGCTCCATACAGGAATCTTCATGGGGCACGTCATATGCAGGGCATTTTCTGCTTGAAGCACAAGCAAAGGGATATGAAGTACCCAGATCTTTGATTGAAAACTGGGAGCGTTACCAGAAGAAGGCGGCCAGAGAATGGAGTATTTCCGGATCAACGAACACTTACGAGATCAAACAGGAACAGATGCTGCAAGCATACAGGTTGTTCACACTGGCCCTCTCGGGGAAAGCCGAAATAGGTTCTATGAACAGGTTGAGGGAACGCACTGACCTGGTTCCGGAAGCAAAATGGAGACTTGCTGCTGCCTATGCCCTTGCCGGTCAGAAAGAGATCGCCAGGGATATTATAAGCAACGTAAGCACCGAGGTAATGGATTATAATGACTCCAGGTATTCATTCGGCAGCAGCACACGCGACAGGGCAATGATTCTTGAAGCGATGATCCTTATCGGAATGAAAGAAAACGGGGCACTCTTGTTGGAAAGTATTGCCAGGGAACTCTCCACACAAAGTTGGATGAGTACACAAACAACGGCCTACAGTCTTATAGCAATTGCAAAATTTACCAGTGGAAAAACTTCCAGCGACAGGATCAACTTTGAATATTCCTTCAATGGTGGGGGAATGCAAAAAGCGGAAACAGGAATGCAAATTGCCCAGGTCAACCTGGAACCAGGAGCAGGAGAAAGAGGTTCTCTTAAATTTAGAAATAATACTGGAGGCATCCTTTTTGTGAGGATCATCAATACCGGTGTTCCAACATCCGGGCAGGAAGTGGCAGTAAATAACAACCTCAATGTTAGGGTAGAATATACAGACATGGAGGGGAACCGGCTGGAACCCGCAGAAATCGAACAGGGAAGCGATTTCAATGCTGTTTACACAGTTTATAATCCCGGCACTATGGGATATCTTGATAACCTGGCCCTGACTACTATATTTCCTTCGGGATGGGAGATACACAATGAAAGGATGTTCAGTACAAATAATTTCAACCAGAACTTCACTTACCAGGATATTCGTGATGACAGGGTTATGACTTACTTCTCGCTTTACGGAAACCAGTCAAAATCATTTACAATAAGGCTCAATGCTGCTTACAAGGGTAAATATTATCTTCCTTCAGTAAAGGCTGAAGAAATGTATAAAAACGATGTAAATGTGCTTATTCCCGGAGAGTGGATCGAAATAGAATCAAGAAAATAGGGAATCAAGAATATCGAATTTTTAAACAAGGAATGATGAAGTCTGTTACCTATATTCTTTTTTCCTGATTCAAATGCCTGACAATACTATTTTCAAGGCAATGATCAAGGTATTTAAGAAGAATAAACTCGTTTATACCGCGATCATCCTTCTATGCATTCTTTTCTGGATATCGCTTCCACGAAGTCTCTTTTCGGATCCCTTATCAACAGTGGTTTTCGATATCAATGGAGAATTGCTTGGAGCCAGGATCGCGGGTGACGGACAGTGGAGGTTCCCCGGTACCGATTCCACCCCGGCAAAATATTCCGCGGCATTGATCGAATTCGAAGATCAGTATTTTTACCTGCATCCCGGAGTAAATCCTGTAAGTTTATGCAGGGCCTTGTTTCAAAACATTAAAGCCAGGCAAGTCATAAGCGGCGGGAGCACAATTACAATGCAGGTGATCAGAATGTCCAGGAAAAACAAGCCAAGGACCTTAACCCAGAAATTCATCGAATCTATTCTGGCACTTCGTTACGAACTCACAGCCTCAAAAAATGAAATTCTGACAAGCTATGCCAATAATGCCCCATTTGGCGGAAATGTGGTTGGAATAGAAGCTGCTTCATGGAGATATTTTGGAACAAGCCCTCAAAACCTCACCTGGTCGGAAGCAGCATTGCTGGCAGTACTTCCCAATGCGCCTTCATTAATTCACCCAGGAAGGAACAGGGAGTTATTGAAACTAAAAAGAGATAAATTATTGAGACAGCTTCAGGAGAAAGGATATTTCAATGAATTAACCTGCCAGCTGGCTATGGAAGAACCTCTGCCGGCAGAGCCCTTACCCTTGCCCAACCTTGCCCCCCATCTTACCGAAAGGGTAATGCTTGATGAGAAAATTAACCGTTATTATTCAACGATTGACAAAGCCATACAGGAAAGAGTCGCTGAATTGACAGAGATCCGCCAGGAGATCCTGAGGGCCAACCAGATCAACAATCTTGCCTGCCTGGTCATGGAAGTCGAAACAGGGAATGTCCGGGCATATGTTGGGACCACTAAAGGTCAGTTAAACGACTCCAATGGAAATGATGTGGATGTGATCCGGGCGAAAAGAAGTACCGGAAGTATCCTGAAACCCATCTTGTTTGCCGGAATGCTCGATAACGGAGATATACTTCAGACATCTCTTGTGCCAGACGTGCCAATAAGGTATAACGGTTATGCACCAAAAAATTACAACCGGGGATACGCAGGCGCTGTACCGGCTTATGAAGCCCTCGAACGGTCACTCAATATTCCCGCGGTAATTCTTCTTAAACAATATGGGATTGACCCCTTCCTTGGACTGCTAAGAAAAACAGGATTTTCGACCTTTACCAGGAGCCAGGAATATTATGGACTTACCCTGATCCTTGGCGGAGCAGAAAGCACCCTCTGGGAACTGGCCGGAGTATACAGCAGCATGGCCAGGGCATTGGTTCATTACACAGCTTCGAATGGTAACTATTTTTCATCCGACTACCATATGCCAGTTATTGAAAAAAGCAGAACTGTACAAGCAAATAGTGAACTCCAGGAAGAAGGAATATTGTCGGCCTCAAGCATTTATCTAACCTTTAAATCTTTATTGGAGGTAAACCGTCCAGAAGAGTTGTCATTGTGGTATTTAATGTCGTCATCGAGAAAAATAGCTTGGAAGACAGGAACCAGTTATGGGTTCAGGGATGCATGGGCCGTGGGCATCACTCCTGAATACCTCGTTGTGGTATGGGCAGGAAATGCCGACGGCGAGGGCAGGTCCGGATTGTCGGGTGTGCAGTCTGCCGCACCGCTGATGTTCGACATCTTCAGCCTCTTGCCCGAAACCTCCTGGTTTCAGCCCCCGCTGGATGACCTGTCTGAAGCGGTGATATGCAGAAGAAGCGGTTTCCTGGCAGGACAATATTGCGAAGTTACGGACACGATCCAGGTCGTACCAAAGGGCACCAAATCTTCAATATGTCCTTACCATCAGCCAATACATTTAGATAAGGATGAAAAATTCCGGGTGAGCAGCAATTGTTATACTGTAAGTGAAATGAAAACCAGATCCTGGTTTATCCTTCCGCCACTTATGGAATGGTATTATAAACAAAATGATCCCTGGTACCGCGTCCTACCCCAGGTAATGGACGGTTGCAAGGACGAAAACGTTGATGAGATGGAGGTCGTGTACCCTGAATGGAACAGTAATCTTGTGATTCCCAGGGAACTTGATGGATCAAAAGGGAGGGTGGTTATGGAAGTGGCACACCGGAATCCTTCAAGGGAAATTTACTGGCATATCGATGAGTCTTTCGTTGGTTCTACAAAACAGATTCACCAGCTGGCTCTTGATCTGAACCCTGGAAGGCATAAATTAACGGTTGTAGATGAAGACGGCAATACAGAAACCGTCACCTTCTATGTACTGAAATAGAAGCAGGGATTCTTCGAACCCCGATTTCTATCTGAGATTTTTTAAATACGAAAATCGATTTACGATCGCTCAAGGAGACCTGTCTTTTTCCTAAAATGGTCAATGTATACCGGTTTGGCTAATGAGCCAATTATTTACTGCTAATATTTTTTGATTGCCCCCCGATGCTGTTTTTCCTGACTTGTCTGGTCCAGAAGTACCTGAGCTTTAGAACCATTGAACGGTCAGGCTCCCGCAGGTCTATCTTAAAATGATCCTTTCCCCGATAACATTCGATATCTGGTTCTTAACACGCTCCAGGTCTCGTAATCTGGCCATGAGCACCATAACCTGATCACTCTCGCCACGTTTTTCAGTGTTTTCAATTTCCTTCCTGAGATCGTCAAGTGCCATATCCACAACTTTTAACTTGTATAACAGCAGCACCTTCGGGACTTCAACGCCAAGATTTTCTCCCGGCAATTCAATATAGGATTCCTTGCGTTTCCAAACCCTGCTGAGTTCATATTTGGAGGTAACTATATCTACAGCCAGATCCTGAATTGCTTTATTATCATGGAAGGTAAATACCCTCTCGGAGATTTTCTTATCCGACTCGATCATAGCCTTCATATCCTCGAATACCTGTTTGTATATAAGATTGGTAAACTCGAGTTCATCATTTTGTATCTCTCTGATGATATATTGTGATACAGAAATATCAGCTTTTTTCTCTCCGGTAAGCTTCAGTTTCTGGTTACCAAATTTCAGCAGGAAGTATATAATCTCCCGCTCTTCAATCTCGGAAAAGACATTCTTTACAAAAGAAGGCACCGTAGGTTGCTCCGGGACAATAAGCTGATCGGGCCTTGAACGTTCCTGTTTCCATAATTGTTCCCTCTTTCTCTCCCTGAACTTATTTACCTCACTATGAAGAACCGACTCTTCAACAGAAAGAAGAAGGCTGCACTCCTTCAGATATACTGATCTCTTAATCCCGTCAGGAATCACAGCAACCGACCGTACTATATCCGTGATCATGTTTGCCCTTTTTATGGGATCGTTCTTGGTATCCGCAATGAGCACCTGTGTTTTGAAAGTGATAAAGTCCTGCTCATTACTGTCGATGAATTCAATATATTCAGACGAGCTGCGTCCCTGTGCGAATGAATCCGGGTCTTCTCCTTCAGGAAACAACAGGACTCTTACATTGAGGCCCTCTTCAAGGATCATATCAATTCCCCTGAATGATGCCTTAAGGCCGGCCTCATCCCCGTCATACAGTATCGTAATATTTTCTGTAAACCGCTTTATCAGCCTGATTTGTTCAACAGTAAGAGCCGTTCCAGAAGAGGCAACTACATTTTCAATGCCAGCCTGGTGCAGGGAGATGACATCGGTATATCCTTCTACCAGGAAACAACGATTAGCATTCACAATGCTTTTCTTCGCCTGGAATAATCCGTAAAGGATCCTGCTCTTGTGGTAGATGTCCGACTCGGGAGAGTTCAGGTACTTGGCAATGTTCTTATCCGTTTTTAAGGTCCTGCCTCCAAACCCGACTACATTTCCCGAAATCCCATGGATTGGAAAGATTATCCTTCCTGCAAAACGGTCAAAAGTATAATCCTCCTTTTCAATTGTTAATCCTGTTTTTACCAGGAATTCCTGCTTATACCCGTTCCTGAGGGCATCAGCTGTAAAGGCCTTTCTTTCTTCCGGACTGTAACCCAGCTGAAATTTATCGATGATATCGTCACGAAAACCTCTCTGCCTCAGATAACTAAGTCCAACTGCTTTTCCTTCTGCCGTGTGCAGCTGTTCGGAAAAGTACTTTTGAGCATATTGTGTCACCGCCAGAAGGCTCTCGCGTTCATTCCGCTGGAGGACCTCTTCCGGGCTCAGTTCTGTGTCCTCTATCTCTATGTTGTATTTCCGGGCCAGGTATTGCAGTGCTTCCGGATAGGAAAGCTTTTCATGCTCCATCAGGAATCCAACGGCATTACCACCTTTGCCGGAGCTGAAATCCTTGAATATACCCTTGGAAGGAGACACCATGAAGGAAGGGGTTTTCTCATTGGTGAAGGGACTCAATCCCTTGAAATTGGTACCCGATTTTTTCAGTGTTACATAGTCAGAGATTACCTCCACAATATCAACTGCATCGAATATTTTATTTACTGTTTCTTGGCTTATCATGTAATGCTCTGATAATCAGACAATGTTGAAGATTATTCCTGATTTAAAATTAGTTAAAGTTTAAGAAATAACCTATTTTTAATACCTGCATAAAAACGGCAAAAATGGAAAGAAAAGGGCAGTTGTTCCTGATGATAGGTGTTACCTTATCACTCATTTCAATTATTCTGGATAAGGATTTTGTTCCTGATTATGAATGGATTTACTTTATTCAGGGTGTAATTATCGGTTTGGCTGTGGTATTCGTAATCTGGGGTATAATCCTCGTATTCCGGGCAAAAATGAAGAAGAAATGAAAAAACTTGTGGTACTTTCCGGCTCCGGGATAAGTGCAGAAAGCGGTATCAAAACCTTCCGTGATATGGGCGGAATCTGGGAGGAATATGATGTAACAGAAGTGGCAAGTCCACAGGCCTGGCAAAGGAACAGATCCCTTGTTCTCAGGTTTTATAATGAAAGAAGAAAGATCGTTGTTGAGGCTGAACCAAATGCAGCCCATATCGGCCTGGCTGAACTTGAGAATGAGTTTGATGTGGAAATAATAACCCAAAATGTCGACGATCTTCACGAACGAGCCGGTTCCAAAAATATCCTTCATCTCCATGGTGAAATAAGAAAAGCCCGGTGTACCGTTAATGAGAATGACATTTATGAGATCAACGGCTGGGAATTAAAGGAAGGGGATCTCTCAAAAGGAGGTTTTCAGCTCCGGCCCCACATTGTGTGGTTCGGCGAAGCAGTACCTGCTATTGAAGAAGCCATTCAAATCGTTCGCTCTGCCGATCTGTTTCTGGTTATCGGAACCTCACTGAATGTATATCCCGCCGCAGGTCTACTTAATTATACACAACCGGGGACGCCGGTATACCTTATAGACCCTGGAGAACCCTTGGGCATATCCTCGATGGATGTCACATTTATCAAAAAAAACGCTACAGAGGGGATCAGGGATTTTATGAATTATTTGAAGGATCTGTAAACCTTAACCTGGTCGAGCCTCGAATTTTCTTAAACTGGGACCTTCCCTTCAGCGGGCTCTGATAGTGTTAACCTGGTAATAATCAGGACAGATCAGCACTCTCTATTTGACACAGATGGGTTTATTCTTAATTATCTTCCCATTCTCAGTCCGGCTCTCACCAAACAGTATAATTCCACTTCTGAATAAACCCGCATGTTCCTTGTCTGGTCGTTGATCGGCCTAACCCCCTTTTTTGTAAATATTTTCATTAAAGAACGCGATTCTTAAATTGCTCAGCAGGAAAAGCCTTGTACAGATAATTTTATACGTGCCTTGATCCAAAAACTTTTCTGTGATTTTTTCTGGTTTGAATGCTACCATTGAATTATCTTTACTTCAACATTAATCTTTAATCAAATGATAATTTCAAATACAGAAACAATTCCCGGAAGGGAGATTGTTGAAATTCTGGGAATCGCAAGGGGAAGCACTGTCCGTGCGAGGAATATCGGTCGTGATATTTTTGCCGGATTAAAAAACATTGTCGGCGGGGAGATAGAGGAATATACCAAGCTGCAGGCTGAGTCAAGAGAACAGGCCATGCAGAGAATGGTTGATGACGGCACAAAAATGGGAGCAGATGCCATCGTGAATATTCGCCTGACCACTTCAGTTGTTATTCAGGGAGCGGCAGAGATGCTGGCCTACGGAACCGCAGTGAAGCTTAAATAAAATGCCGGGAATTGCAAAATTTGTCATAGGGCTGGAAGTCCTTTTTGCTCTTGTTTGCCTGGGGCTTTTGATTTACCTTATATTCAGGCGGATAAAAATAAGAAAGAAAGAAGATTTTGAGAACAGGGAGAATTAAGATTCTGGTATTTAAATAATTTGCATACCATTCTCTTTCCACCATATCAGATCAAATCCCTATTTTTCAGAAGGAGGAATTATGCCTTAATTCAAGGATTCGATTTACAGGTTCAATCAAATTGCCTGTTTTCATAAATGGAAAGTGAAGTTTAATTTTTAGCGTGAATATTTGGTTGTTTTAATAACTGTATAAGCTTTCCTGTGCAGAAACAGAACAATTATTAGCATTATTATTGTGTATTTATAATCCAACAATTATTACGAATGAAAGCATTTCTGTTTTCTATCCTGATTTTCATATCCACAGTTGAATCAGGCGCCCAGGAAAGTCCGGGAAAATTTTATTTAAGTGGCGGAGCCGGATATAGTTATACTTCAGGAAATTCAGGCTCTTCCACCAACCTGAATACTGAGGAATTTAGCTGGAAATTAAAACTATCTCCCGAGCTTGGCTATTATTTGAATATGAACCTGATGCTTGGTTTAAAATTGAATTTTTTAAATGGCTATACACGCTCCTCCATAAGTGTTGGTTTATACCCTTCGGCAGATAAGTTTAATATCTATTCCGGGGAATTGTCAGCGGCGCTTTATGTCAAATACCATTTGCCCTTAACAGAAAAACTATTTTTTACCACATGGTTGGGAAGCGGATTGGGTTATAGCGGAAAGCAGGTTACATCCTCTGCGGATTCCGACAGCTATTTTAATTTCCAATACATTTCAAATGGTTTAGCCAGCTTTCAATTGTTTCTTTCCCCAGGTCTTCAATATTATATAACCAGGAATTTTGGACTAAATATTGCTTTCCCGGGAATTCAATATATACATGGAAAGACAAGCACTGCAATTGTTACAGACTTCGATGCTGATGAGTTTTCAATAAATTTAAATCCCGGGGACATGGAACTCGGACTATTTTACAGGTTCTGATCATTAAAAATTTTAATCCTTTAATGATGTTTATATGAACTCACTTTTCGAGCCTTTATTCGATGATTTTTTATTAAAAATTGAACAGGGCATAACCAGGTTCCGGGATCTTGATGAAAAGATATATACCAAAAGAAGAAACAGCCAGAACCGCAATATAAAACAGATCATAGGCCATATGATCGACTCTGCATCAAACAATATACACCGGATCATTCATTTGCAGTACCGGGATTGTCCCCTTCAGTTTCCTAATTATGCCTCAAATGGAAATAATGACAGGTGGATAAGCATTCAGAATTATGAGGATGAGAATTGGGAAGATCTTCTCAACCTCTGGAAATATTCCCACCTTCATATACTTCATGTAATTAAAAATATTAAAAACGAAATGCTGGAAAATGAATGGATCTCCGGTCCGGGTGAAACAGTTGCAGCAAGGGAAAGTGAGATTGGTCCTTTACATGAAGCTGTTACTTTAAAGGAAATGGTTGTTGACTTCCCGCGCCATTTCAAGTTGCACCTTGATGAAATAGACCAACTTATTTACGAAGGCAACAACACCAAGGACTAATAAATAAAGGATGTAAAGTATGGCAGATAAAATTATTGAAAATCAGGTGTTTGAAGGCAGCGACTTTACAAGAATTCCGCTTGAACCGGGAGTATATGAAAACTGTCAGTTTCTTTCATGTAATTTTTCAGGCGTGAGCCTGAAGGATATACTTCTTATTGATTGCATCTTTGAGTCGACCAATCTTAGCAATTCGGTCCTGTCAAACACCTCCATGCAGGTTGTTGAATTCAGAAAATGTAAAATGATAGGATTGCGCTTCGACCAGTGCAATCCGCTTTTGTTATCCTTTAGTTTTGAACTCTGCATGTTGAATCTTTCCTCATTCTATCAATTAAAGATCCAGGGAACCAGGTTTAAGGATTGCAATCTCCAGGAAGTTGACTTTGCAAATGCAAATCTCTCCAAATCAATTTTTCACAAAACCGATCTTTACAATGCCGTATTCGATAATACCATTCTTGAAGGAGCAGATTTAAGAACAGCAGAAAATTACTCCATCGATCCTGAAAGTAACTATTTAAAGGGGGCCAGGTTTTCATCTTCCGGACTCCCGGGCTTACTCAATAAATATGGGATAATAATTGATTAAAATTGTCGGAAGAACCCGATTCGGAATCCGGGAGTAGGCTTGGAGGTATTTATTCCAGGTTATCGATATGTTTATTTAGGATTTTAATACCAATTATTCGATTTACATCAAGGTATTTATTATGGCGGATGTCAGGTAATTTTAGCCTTCATTATTGTCCGTTATTTACATTATTTAAGAAACCAATATCATTTAAATTGCTTTCCGGAGTAAAGAACAGGAATGCGCAAATTGCACTGAGGATTGCTATTCGTATAATTATCCTGGTGCTTATTAATTGACT
Source organism: uncultured Bacteroidaceae bacterium (assembly GCA_964428945.1). Taxonomy (GTDB): domain Bacteria; phylum Bacteroidota; class Bacteroidia; order Bacteroidales; genus M55B112. Next base: position 24,536 of record CAYSAH010000003.1, read on the forward strand.
ATCCTTCTTCAAAATTTTTATATATAGAATGGAAATTATGCAAATAATCAATATTAAGCCTGCGGCATTCAGGGGAATATTATGTCCTGGCCATTTAGAGATTGTAAATAATATTCCTATTATAGCCAGAGAAGAACCATAGCCTGTTAATTTTAATATAAAACGATTGATCCCACTGTCTTCACTTTCAGGTAAGGATTTAATGGCACTAAAAAAACAGGCCATTGCAAGGATCAATAAGAATCCTGTAAACACAATACTCAGAGACTGATTTAGCAATTGTTGAAGAGCTATGGTTATTATGGAAAAAATTGCAACATAAGTTTCAATCTTATTAATTTTAGTATTGATAAATGTGCCAATTTTTACCAGATATTCCGGGTCTTTATTAAAAGTGTTCATTGTTGTTGAAGTGTTTTGGAAATTTGACTTAACTACAATTTAGTTCAGTTTTTAATTATGCGAAATTGGATTTAATCCGAATTTCCCTAATTTAACGCACCAAAGCAAAATATATGAAAATCAGACTTATTACAGGGCTTTTTATATTGTTTTCATTCATTGATACTTCAGCTCAGAATTTTCAAGGTGGGATCACTGGTGGATTGAATGCAGCAAGGATCGATGGGGATGGTCATGAACTTTATGGGAAACTCGGCCTTAATGCCGGCGCATTTATTTCAAGGGAGGTGATCCGGGACCTGCTTTACTGGCAGATGGAGATAAAATATACTTCCAGGGGAAAATATAACATTCAGCGCGATAACCAGGGATATCCGGTAAGGATCGAATTGATCGATCTCAGGTATATTGAAATTCCCCTTTCCCTCCACTATTATTTTATGGAGAAAGTTCAGTTTGAGGCTGGCATTTCTCCTGATATTCTTATTAAGGAATATTACGAAATTGATAATGATCCCGTTTCCCCAGATTATGCAAATGACCTGCGTCGCTTCGGAGTTACCGGACTGGTTGGGGCATACTACTTTCTTACAAATAAACTGGCCGTTGGAATGAGGTTTAATTATTCTTTGATCCCCTTTTATAAATTCGATGCGTATGCAATTCGATACCGCGATTCAGGATTCTTCCACGACGTTCTGAGTATCAATGCAAAGTATTATTTTACGGGGAGATAAATTATGCACAGGCGATAGTCGCCACGAAAATCTGCGCTCCCGGAATTGTCAACAGAGCTTCTGCGCACGCCTCCAGGGTCGACCCGGTTGTTACCACATCATCGATCAGCAGAAAGGTCATGTTTGAATAATTCTCTGCTGAATTGTCGGTACTGAAAACATTCGCCATATTTTCCCATCGCTCGAACCGGTTTTTCCTGGTTTGGGAATCTGTGTTGCTTCTCCTGTATATCAATGATTTATGAATTGGTATTCCGGTAACGGCCGAAACTCCGGTTGCAATTACCTCGCTCTGGTTAAATCCTCTTTTTTTCTCTTTTTTCCTGTGTAATGGTACAGGAATAATAAAATCTGCTTTCCCGAAAGAAGCACGGTTAAGTTCCGCACCCAGTAGTTTTCCAAGATATGTTCCGATCTTTTGTTCTCCCTTGTATTTTAGGAGGTGAAGCAGGGGCTGGTACTTTGAACCTTTCTCAAAACGGAAAAGTGATGTCGCTCCTTCCAGCTTTACACGACCCCAGAACAGTTGGGCAACTGGATTTTCCGGATCACTGCTGTAGTTTGTCCGTGGCATCTGTTTTTCACAGGAAAGGCAGATGATCTGGTCAGGAATATACAATGGATTGCCACATACAGGGCAATATAGCGGAAGGAAAAAACCGGCAATATCAAAAAGCAATTGTCTCATACAACTTAATGTGATGAGAAAGGGAATTATCGTAAAAGATTCAGATTTTTTTTACCAGGTTTTTGGTTGAAAGCAATCCGCAAGCGGCATAGATGTCCTCTCCGCGGCTTGCCCTTAAGGTTGTTACGATGCCTTTGGCATTAAGTTCGTCCCGGAATGCATTGATCCGCTCATTCGTAGAGGTGTCAAGTGGTGTATCGGGAATTGGATGGAACCTGATAAGATTGATCCTGCAGCGGATCCCGTTGAGGATCCTGACCAATTCCCTGACATGACGGGGAGTATCATTCAGGTCCCTGAACATTATGTATTCGAAGGATACCCTGCGCTGTCTTCCAAAATCCCAGGAGCGAATTTCCTGCAATACTTCATCAAGGGGATACACTTGTTGTATTGGCATCAGCATTTTTCGCTCCGAGTCGAAAGGTGAGTGAAGGCTTACTGCAAGATGAGCTTCGCTTTTTTCAAGGAATTCCTTCATCGCAGGAACGATCCCTATGGTTGATACGGTTATACGACGGGGACTCATCCCAAATCCCCAATCCGAGGTAATGATCTCAAGGCTTTTGAGTACCTCCTCCAGGTTATCGAGCGGCTCGCCCATACCCATATAGACGATATTTGTTATTTTATCCCACTCATCAATGCTTCGGAGCTGATTCAGGATTTCTCCTGCAGTGAGATTTCCCTGGAACCCCTGCTTTCCTGTCATGCAAAAAAGACAACCCATTTTGCAGCCCACCTGCGTTGAAACACAAACCGTGTGCCTGTCCTTGTCAGGAATGTATGCAGTTTCAATGAATTTGCCTACTGAGGTATTGAAAAGGTATTTCTTGGTACCATCTGCCGAAACTTCAACTTTTTTAAAGTCATTCAGCCCCAAAACATAACACTCATCCAGCAGGATTCGGGTCTCCTTGGAAAGGTTCGACATGTCGCCGATGAAACGGATCCTCTTTTTATAAAGCCAGTCGGCGATCTGCTTTGCAGTGAATCCTGGTAATTTCAGGTCACCCGTTAAGTGTTTTAGCTCTTCTAATGTTTTTCCAAACAGTGGTTCCATTTCAGAAATAGATCTCAGAAATGATGTGTTTAAAGGGAATACCCCTTTCAATGAGAATATCGCGGGCTTCCACAACCATCTCTGCTCTTCCACAAAGATAATATTTGAAATCGGCCGGCAATGATGAAGCACTTTTAAGATATTCGGTAACCCGCCCCGAAAAGACATCATCATCCTCTTCTCCCGAACAGCATCGAAGATAATTTTTGCCCATTATTTCAGAGAATTCATCGTAAAAATAGAACTTTTCAAGGTAGCGCTCTCCGTGGATCAATATTTTATTTTCAAATTTCCCGGAACGAAACATTGAATAAAAAGGGGCAATACCTGTGCCGCTTGCCAACCATACCGCAGGGGCGGGATCATATAAAAACTCTCCCCTGGGCTCAGTTATCCATATTGTATCTCCGGCATTGAGATCACTTAAGCGCGGGGTAAGGTAGCCCTCATCAATTACATTATAAAGAATTTTTATTTCTTCCTCTTCCTCCCCGCTGCAGATACTGTACAACCTTCTTGGGCCATCTTTTTCTATTCCTATGCCAATTACCTGGCCGGAAAGAAATGTAAAATCACGCTTGAAACTTAATAGATAAACTCCCTCAGCGATCTCTTCTGAGTGTGTGATAAACTGCCGGGATAAAATATGCTGATGCATTGAATTGTATTTACCAAACAGTCCGGGTCTTGCCTCCGTCAACAATGAACGTTTCTCCTGTTATATAGGATGCCGCATCGGATAGCAAAAAAGTGGCAGCTTTCCCGAATTCATCAGGATCCCCATACCTGCCAAGTGGTATTTTATTGAAATTTATCCTCTGTACCTCTTCCACGGTCATCCTCCATTCTCTTGAATTGATAAGGTCAAGCTCTTTGAGCCTTTCAGTTCCAAAAAGTCCGGGAACAAGGTTGTTTACACGGATCCCTTCGGAAGCAAGCTGAAATGAAAGACTTTTTAAAAGACTGGTAACCCCGGACCTCATTACATTTGAAAGCAACAGATTATCAATTGGTTCTTTAACACTAATTGAAGTAACAGTTAAAATTGATCCGCTTTTTTGTTTACGCATTTGGGGTAGTACCTGCCTGATAAGCCTGACTGTCCCCATCATGGTAAGTTCGAATCCTTTCATCCACCTGGAGTCATCCAGGTCATCAAATCTTCCAGGAGGAGGACCTCCTGCGTTCACCACTAATCCATCGATGCTTCCAAATTTCTCAAGCGTATGTTTCACCCAGTTTTCGATTGAAAAAGGATCGGTAACATCCATAACGGAGGCAAGGACTTCTGCTCCGGATTCTTTCCTTATTTCATCGGCTGCCTTCTCAATGTTTTTCTGTCCACGGCTGGCAATTGAAAGTTTTGCACCTTCAAGCGCCAGGTTCCTGGCAATGGCAAAGCCCAATCCCATACTGGAAGCGGCAACCATCATCACTTTATCTTTATGTCCGAGATCCATATCAATCCGTCTTTATTTACTATGGTTAAACATGAGAAAAAAGAAATTGTTTAAATGGGTAAAGGCTTCAATTAGGGAAAAAGAGATGGCTATGACATAGGCTTTTTTGCCACGAGTTGCACAAGGTCCGCCATTCCCTGGTGGAACAAACCTTCGTCCAATTTTCGTGTCTGAACAGTTATTTTTTGGATCTCAAGCTCAGCAAGGTCCTCCATCAGATCTTCTGCACTGAATAAAAGCCGGGGATCACGTGGACCTCCTGTATTTCTGTTGATCTGGTCCTTGTGGAATGCCTCAAGGATAAGGACACCACCGGGTTTAAGACTCGATGCGACCAGACGATGAAATTCCTTCCTCATTTCCGGGGGCTGGTGCGTAAAGAAAAGTCCGGCAGCATCAAAAAATCCCTCTTTATAGTCATAACTAAAATATGATGCGATCGAGTAATCAATTATTACTCCTTTTTCCTGCGCCAGGGCAAATGCTTTTTTCTGTCCTTCGGTACTTGTGTCAAAAGCATGTACCCGCCATCCCCTGCTTGCTGCGTAAACAGCGTTCCTTCCTTCTCCTTCGCCAGGCATGAGCAGTTTCCCGGGAATCAGTCTGTCGATCTGTGACCTGAATAATGTATTGGGATCCTTGCCATAGACATACTCCTTAACACTGTATCTTTCGTCCCACATTTGTTTCGTGTTTATTTTTCAGGTAAATACCCTGGTATTTGTTTCAAACGCTCATCAGGAAAGCCAGGACTCAACGCAAGTATTTCCTTATGGTCCCGGAGCAGGAGAGGTGACCTTGTGGTACCGGGAATGGGGGTCATTTATCTTTTCTCTCTTCCCATAAGGTCCATGAGCTGCATGGAAAAAACGCCTCCTATTCCAGTAACTCTTTTCATAAAGGAATAACCAGTTTAATTTAATTTTGTTTTGAAAACCAATAAGAAATTTCCTCATTTTATTACACCTGATTTAGTGTTATACTACAAATACTGCAAACACATTACAATGGG
>CAYSAH010000004.1:0-23531 GCA_964428945.1 uncultured Bacteroidaceae bacterium
CATCATCAATACGATTAAGGAATTCAGGTGCAAATGCTCTTTTCAATGCCTTCTGGATCACGCTCTTTGTATGCTCATTTGCAGCCGTTTGTTTGGCAATTGTTGAGAAACCAACTCCCTGTCCAAAATCCTTGATTTCACGGCTGCCTATGTTGGAAGTCATGATCACAATTGTATTTCTGAAGTCCACCTTGCGGCCCAGGCTGTCAGTCAAATGTCCTTCATCCAGTACCTGGAGAAGAATGTTGAAGACATCCGGATGTGCTTTTTCTATTTCGTCCAGGAGGACAACAGCATAGGGTTTTCTTCTAACCTTTTCGGTAAGCTGGCCACCTTCTTCATAACCAACATATCCCGGAGGCGCTCCCATAAGCCTGGAAACGGAGAATTTCTCCATGTATTCACTCATATCGAGCCTGATCAGATTGTCGATTGTGTCGAAGAGGTACTTAGCGAGTACCTTGGCAAGCTGAGTTTTTCCCACACCGGTGGGTCCAAGAAATACAAAAGTTCCAATCGGTTTATTTGGGTCTTTTAGTCCTGCGCGGTTTCGCTGGATCGATTTAACCACTTTAAGGATAGCCTCATCCTGTCCAATGACGCTGCCTTTCATCTCTTCGGCCATTTTAAGAAGCCTGGTTCCCTCGGCCTGGGCTATTCGTTGCACAGGCACTCCGGTCATCATGGCAACTACCTCAGCGACCTTATCCTCATCAACAATCTCCCGGTTCAGGGCTAGTTCTTTTTCCCATTTACGTTTTTCTGCATCCAGAAGTTCAAGGAGTTCTTTTTCCTTATCCCTGAAACTGGCAGCCTTTTCAAAGTTTTGGTTCTTTACAGCCTGGATCTTCTCCTGCTTTGTCTTTTCCATCTCACTTTCAAGCTGGACGACCCTTTCAGGTACAACAATATTCGAAATATGTACCCTTGATCCTGATTCATCAAGAGCGTCTATAGCCTTGTCAGGCAAATGTCTTTCGCTGATATAACGCTGGGTCAGCTTAACGCAGGCTTCAATCGCATCCGGGGTATAGTAAACATTATGATGATCTTCATAACGTTCCTTTATATTATTCAGGATATCGATGGTTTCCTCAACGGAGGTTGGTTCAACCATTACCTTTTGGAACCGGCGTTCGAGGGCACCGTCCTTTTCAATATGCTGACGGTATTCGTCAAGTGTTGTTGCTCCAATACATTGGATTTCTCCTCGTGCAAGCGCTGGTTTCAGCATGTTTGCTGCATCCAGAGAACCAGTTGCTCCACCGGCTCCGACAATAGTGTGGATCTCGTCAATAAACAGGATAATATTCGAATTTTTATTCAGCTCATTCAGAATTGCTTTCATCCTTTCCTCAAACTGTCCACGGTATTTGGTTCCGGCAACGATGGAAGCAAGGTCGAGGGTAACAACCCTTTTATCGAAGAGAACCCTGGAAACCTTCCTCTGAATGATCCTGAGGGCAAGTCCTTCAGCAATGGCAGATTTTCCAACTCCCGGTTCACCAATAAGGATGGGGTTGTTTTTCTTCCTTCTGGAAAGGATCTGCGCAAGTCTTTCGATCTCAGTCTTTCTCCCAACAATAGGATCGAGCCTGTCCTCTTCAGCGGCCTTGGTCAGGTCAATACCAAAATTATCAAGGACCGGGGTATCCGAAGTTGGTTTTTGCTGTCCACCGGCACTTCCACGGCTGCTGCCTCCGGATCCACTGCTGAAAGGTCCTTTGGGTTCATCATCATCATCCCCGGGGAAGTCTGCTTTGTTTTCAGGAGCCACTCGTTCAAATTCCTGTTTTACAATGTTATAGGTAATGCCATGCTCCCTGAGATAACGCGTGGCATAATTGTTCTCATCCTTTAGGATAGCAAGCAGAAGGTGACTTGTATGAACTGTATCATCCTTCATTGCCCTTGCTTCGAGGTAAACAAGTTTAAGTATCCGTTCTGCACTTTTAAGCAGTGGCAGACTTTCCGGGTCGGCTAGAGGTGCAGGAGAATCATTTTTAATGGCTTTTTCAACTGCCATTCTCAGGTCATATAACTCACCACCAAGAATGATGAGAACCTCGATTGCTTTCCCTTCACCGTCGCGCAATAACCCTAAAAAAAGGTGTTCCACGCTTATATGTGAATTACCGAGCCTTACGGCCTCTTCCTTGCTGTAACCAAGTACTTCTTTTACCCGTTGTGAAAACTGTGCATCCATATATAAATCTATATCAAAATTCAGAAATAATTCTAATTACAAAGGTATAAATATAGCAATACAACAAACAACAATTATAAACAGTTCAATGTTGATAATTACAAGTAAAATATGAGGAAAATCGCTTACAAATCGCTATTTTCGTAGGTTGTTTAGGGGGATGCTTTAGAACCTGTTTAAATATTTGATTATTAATAAGATTCAATAGATGGCGGAAGGAGAAAAAATACTCAGAATAAACATTGAGGAGGAGATGAAATCGGCCTATATCGATTATTCGATGTCGGTCATAGTTTCACGTGCATTGCCTGATGTCCGTGACGGGCTTAAACCGGTTCACAGAAGGGTGCTGTTCGGGATGAGGGAATTGGGAGTTCTTGCCAACAGGTCCTATAAAAAATCGGCAAGGATAGTAGGGGAGGTTCTGGGTAAATATCACCCTCACGGTGATACATCAGTGTACGATACAATGGTCAGAATGGCTCAGCCCTGGTCACTTCGTTACCCACTGGTTGACGGACAGGGTAACTTTGGTTCGGTAGACGGCGACAGTCCTGCTGCCATGCGTTACACCGAGGCAAGGTTAAGGAGGATCGCTGAAGATACGATGATAGACCTTGACAAGGAAACTGTTGATTTCCAGTACAATTTCGACGACACGCTGGAAGAGCCTACAGTAATGCCTACCCGGATTCCCTTGTTGCTGGTTAACGGTACATCCGGAATTGCGGTTGGTATGGCTACAAATATGGCCCCTCACAACCTTTCAGATACACTCGACGCGATCATTGCATATATTGATAATAACGAGATTGAGATTCCTGAACTTATCGACATTATAAAAGCTCCGGATTTCCCCACCGGAGGGATTATTTATGGTTACCAGGGAGTAAGGGATGCCTATGAGACCGGCCGTGGAAGGATTGTACTCAGGGCGAAGACAGAGATCGAAATTACTGATTCCGGAAGGGAGAAGATTATTGTTACTGAAATTCCTTACCTGGTCAATAAAGCTGAAATGATCAAGAAGACAGCCGACCTGATCAATGAAAAGAAAATAGAAGGGATTTCATACATCAATGATGAGTCCGACCGAAATGGGATGCGCATCATTATTATTCTTAAAAGGGAGGCAAGTGCAAATGTTGTATTAAATAACCTTCTGAAATACACCGGCTTACAAACAGCATTTAATGTAAACAGCATTGCATTGGTTAACGGCAGGCCGCGTACATTAAATCTCAAACAGCTTATCCATTACTTTGTCAACCACAGGCATGATGTTGTGATCAGGAGGACAAGGTTCGAACTTGACCAGGCTGAAAAAAGGGCGCACATCCTTGAAGGATTATTAAAGGCACTGGATCACATTGATGAAGTTATTGCTTTGATCAGGGCATCAAGAACGCCTGATGAGGCAAGGGAGGGCCTGATGGAGAAATTTGACTTTTCCGAACTTCAGGCCAGGGCTATCCTTGATATGAGGTTGCAAAGACTTGTTGGCCTTGAGAGGGAAAAACTGAAAGAGGAATATGACAACCTTATGGAGATGATCGCTTATTACAAGGCTGTTCTTGAAGATGAGACGCTTAGGATGAAGATCATAAAGGATGAATTACTTGAGATTAAGGAAAAATACGCGGACAACAGGAGAACAGAAATTGTTCCTGATGTGGGCGAATTCAATCCTGAAGACTTTTACGCTGATGAAGAGATGGTTATTACCATATCGAAGCTTGGTTATATAAAAAGAACCCCATTGTATGAATTCAGAACCCAGAACAGGGGCGGGGTAGGAGCAAAAGGCAGTACAACACGTGATGAGGACGTCATTGTAAGTATGTTTTCTGCCAGCATGCATAATACGATCCTTTTCTTTACTGATAAGGGACGATGCTTCTGGTTGAAAGTATATGAAATACCTGAAGGTACGAGGAGTTCCAAGGGAAGGGCCATTCAAAACCTTATTAATATTGAATCAGACGATGCAGTTCGCACATATCTTAAGGTAGGAAACCTGAAGGATGAGGAGTACATCAATAATAATTTCATTGTACTGGCAACCAAGAAAGGCATCATCAAAAAGACAAGCCTCGAAGCTTATTCTCGTCCAAGGGTTAATGGTATCAATGCAATCAATGTCAGGGAGGGTGATATACTTCTTGAAGCCCGCCTGACAGACGGAAATATGGAAATGATGCTGGCTGTTAAATCGGGAAAGGCAATACGTTTCCACGAATCACAGGCAAGAGCCATAGGAAGGACAGCTTCAGGAGTTAAGGCAATTACACTTGCCAGCCCGAAAGATGAGGTAGTAGGAATGATAGTTGCACGCAAAGATGAGCAAGACGTCCTTGTAGTTTCTGAAAACGGATATGGAAAGCGGTCCAGCCTGGATGATTACAGGGTTACAAACAGGGGAGGAAAAGGGGTTAAAACAATAAATATTACTGAAAAAACAGGTAAGCTTATTGCAATCAAAGCTGTTACAAATGAAGACGACCTGATGATTATCACCACGGTTGGTATTGCAATCCGCTTGTCAGTTAGCTCTGTGCGTGTTATGGGAAGAAATACCCAGGGAGTTCGTTTGATCAATCTTAGAGAAGGCGACAGCATTGCTGCTGCAACCCAGGTTCCTTCGGACAATGGAGATGAAGAGCCTGTAAATGTAGGTGCTGGTAAAGATCAAACGATCAATCCAGGTAGTAGTGATCTGATTGATCCGGCAAATGACAAGCCTGAAAATAGTGATGAAACAACTTCGGAAGCCTAGTATTTACAGCTATTTTGAATGAGTATAAAAGTCTGGCATCTTATTTGTTCTTCTAAGTAAAGTTCTTATTTTTGAGCAAAATAAAACCACAAATTATGAAACGTTTGATCTTAGTGGCAGTGACTGCTACGCTTTTATTTGGAAAAGGATACGCACAGGACGACGCAACTGCTCCAATATTACTGAATTATGCAACCCTTGCTAAAAAGGCTGAAAAAAGTGATGCAGCTATTGCTGATGAAAAGAAGGCTGCTGTTTCCAAAACTTGGGCCTCAAGGGCTAAATTATTCCAGGATATCGATAACCAGGGACTTGAACATGCCACGCTAGGAATGGATAAGAAGACCCTTACTTTATTCTATGGAGAGCCGCTCTCAAAGAGTTCAGGCGATGATAATGTTGAATCCTATACCTACGAGTCTATCAACTATCTATTTGAAGACAGCAGGTTAAGGGGATGGACAAGGATCAAACCTATTAAAGAAAATCCTCTGGATGAAGCTATAAAGAGCTATAAGAAAGCAGTGGAGCTAACTGAAGCTGATAAGCAGCTAAAGCTCCAGGAGAAGATTAAAAAGGATCTTGATGAATTAAAGAGCCAGTATTTAAGGGATGGACTTAATGATTATTACCTAAAGGATTATTTAGGAGCATTAAAAGCTTTTGAATCAATCCTGGATGTAAATAATTTCGCAATTTATGAAGGATTTATCGACACAATGATGATCAATTATTGCGGGATTACTGCCCGGGACAATGGTGCAGTCTTCCTTAAAGCAGGAAAGACTGAGGAAGCTAAGGAAATGTACCGTAAGGCGATCAAATATTATACTCAACTGGCTAAAGTAGGCTTTGGAGGATCTACAGCATTCAGGCAGATGACAGGTGATTATTATATGATCGGAGATACACTGGGAGCCATTGAGAATCTTAAAAAGGGACTTAAACAATATCCTGACAGTTCAGTGCTTGTTTCCCTTGCTGCCCAGGCATACTATCAACTTAAGGATAATGACGGAGGGTTGGCATTTATTGAAAACCAATTAAGTGTGAAGCCGGAATGTGCTGTAGCATATTACTGGAAAGGATTGTTTGTTACCAACCATGATAATGTCGAAGAGGAGACTATTAAGCAAGCACTGGCTCTGTATGATTCTTCACTGATGTTTGATCCCACTGATGGTAATGTATGGTACCAGGCTGGTTATGTAAACTATGCTGTTGGGGCTAATTACTATGAGCAGGAAGGTTATGAGGAAGATGCAAACTTCAGAAAGGAATTAAATGCAAAAGGAAATGAGTATTATGAGACAGCCATTGAAAAGTTGGAAAAGACTTATGAAATTTCCAGTGAAAATTATCTGTTGAGAAAAGAATCGCTGGATCTTCTAAAGAGAATTTATTATAAATTATATGGAGGTGAAGACGAGCGCTACCTGTCAGTCACTGAAAGATTAAAGAATTTGTAGATTTCAGAAGGGAAGGATCGCAATTATCTTTCCCTTTTATAATATTTTATCTATTTAACATAATATTAATTATAAGATTAATAATGAAATTAATTATTGTCAAGTTCTTAGGAATACTGGAGTTTTGAAGAGTTATCCCGCAACATGGGATAAGATATTAAAACCACTACTCATTATTAACAGTAGTTCATAACAGAAATAAAATGCTTCGGGAAATTTTTATTTGCTTTCTATCCAAAATAATTCTCAGGATAGCTGAATTATATCGCGTTAACTGAAAAATAATAAGCTTTAACACTTACCGCGTGCACAAGGACTATTCGTTATGAAGAATCCAAAAAATCCACCGAGCAGCAAGCTGTTTATTATATCACCAGACACCATTTCATTCATATTTCGTCCTTCAGTAATATAAAAAATTAGAAAACCGGCGGCGGCACCAAGAACTATATATAATGCAGATTTTTGCAAATGTTTTGACTTTATGATCCTTTTAAAACGGTTCGAATCCCTGGTGAGCTCCAATTTCTTAAATTCCATATAACATATCTATTTATCCAGATACAAATATACGTTTATTATTTCTTCTTTTTCTTTTTTATATGCTTCTTTACAGTTTCAGCCTGATCAATTAAGGATTGCCAGTCATTTTCATTTTCTTTTATTTCAACAAGAATATCCTTATAGTCGTTTTTCGAAATTTCAATTCTTTTGACCTTTTTTCCAAGGATAATTTCCACTTCCTCCAACAATTTCATCTCCTCATTACTGCAAAATGAGATCGCCTGGCCCCGCTTATTTGCCCGGCCGGTTCTCCCAACCCTGTGCACATAATTTTCAGCCACATCAGGCATATCGTAATTCACCACGAATTCAACATTCGGAACATCGATACCCCTGGCAGATACATCTGTAGCAATTAATACAAGGTTTTCTCCGCTTCTGAAAGCATTCATTATAAGGTCGCGCTCTGCCTGAATCTTATCACTGTGGATAGTATCTGTTTTCAGGCCAACCCTTTCCATTGCTTTTTTAACCCTTTCCGCCCTGATTTTAGTACGTACAAATACAAGAATTTTTGCCCCGGTTTGGTTTTTTATTACCTGTTCAAGGAAGAAGCGTTTATCGTCCATCTCAATAAATGCAACGGAATGATCAATATTCTTACCTACAGGGTCCTTCGGAGAAATTTGTATATGAATTGCATTGGTTACCATTGAATACGCCAGTTTCTTTATTTTTTCGTTTATGGTTGCAGAAAAAAACAAGGTTTGACGCCGCTTTGGTAAATGATGCATAAGGTCCTTTATGTCCTTTATGAAGCCAAGGTCAAGCATGTGATCAGCTTCATCCACGACAAGGATCTCTACCCTTGTTAAATTCAGGACACGCTGGCTTGCGAGGTCAAACAACCTGCCTGGTGTGGCGATAAGAACATCCACACCCTTTTCAAGACTGGCAATTTGCGGTGCCTGGTCAACTCCTCCGTGAATACCTAAACAATTAATTCTGGTATGATTGCCTAAAGACTTGAAAACAAGCTCAGTTTGTTTAGCCAATTCATGTGTCGGAGTCATCACCAGGCACTTAACTCCATCGGGCCTTCCTGGTATTTTTCGCTCCTGGAGCAAATGAAGAACAGGAATTACAAACGCAGCAGTTTTTCCAGTTCCTGTCTGGGCAATTGCAAGTACATCATCGCCTCTGAGTATTGGAGGAATTGACTTGTACTGAATATCAGTGGGCTTTTTGAAGCCAAGTTTGGAAATACTGGTTTTAATGCCTTCAGCAATTCTGTAATCTTCAAATCTCATATATGCGGTTTTGCTGCATAAAGATAATGTTATTGGTCGATTCTCCAGTTATTGAGTTTCATACTGTGTACACGCACATATATGTATTTCGCTGACGCCTGGTTGTGTTTTACAGTCATACAGAATTTTTACCATTTTTTTATAAACGATTTGATATATATTTATGCGAAGTTTCACCTTAAACTATTACACATGCGAATTTCAATCCTACTTTTTAGCATAAGCTTGATGATCTCATGCCAGCTTCAACCTCAAAATATTTCAGAATTCCGGGGGCCTGACAGATCGGGAATTTACCAGGAAACTGAGCTCCTGGCTGTGTGGCCGGAAAATGGACCGGAAGAAGTTTTCTTTATAGACAGCATTGGCAAAGGTTATGGCCCACCGGTAATTTCCGATGAGCTGATGTATTTTACCGGCGCGATCGACAGTACCGCAGTATTGTTTTGTTTTGATTTGAGTGGGAATATGCTTTGGAAAATGGATCTTGGCAAGGAATGGGTCGTGAATTATCCCGGATCGAGGTCCTCCCCTACTGTAATCGGAGAATTAATATATGCAGGAACGGGTATGGGAGATCTGTTTTGCATAAACAAGAAAACCCAGCAGCTTATCTGGTCGATCGATCTTCAGAACGATTATAAAGGAGTATTACCCCTGTTCGGACACTCAGAATCACCTGTTGTTTATGACGACAAGGTTTTCTGGACTGTAGGTGGAAAGAAGCATAATGTTATTGCTATGAACCGCTATACAGGTACTCTGCTGTGGTCGTCAAAAGCTAAAGGTGAGCGTTCAGCCTATAATCCTCCAAGGGTAATTACTGTTCCGTCTGGCAGAAAAATATTGGTAACATTTTCGGCTTATCATATGATGGGATTTGATGTGGAGAGCGGTAAGTTTTTATTTAGCCATGAGCAGGATAATTTTCCATTGCTCCAGCGTAAACCGGGTTACGGCGATACCCATGCAAATACGATTTATTATGAAGATGGATTCATATACTACGCTGAGGGAGACGGTAATTGCGGAGTTAAACTGGCTTTATCTCAAAACGGGACTGAAGTCAAAGAGATGTGGAGAAATAAGGATTTTGATAGTTACATGGGAGGGTTAATTGACCTGAATGGAAAACTGTTTTGTGGAGGTACAGGAAAGCCACAGCTAGTTTCGATTGATAAAGAAACAGGAATACTTACTGATTCCTTAGCCATTGGAAGAGGTACTATAATTAGTGCCGATAACAAAATCTATTACTATAACCAGCGTGGAATTGTAAATCTTGTTGGCTTTGATGACGGGAAAATGAAATTGATCAGTTCATTCAGGATAACAAAAGGTTCTCAGGAACATTTCTCTCATCCACTTGTATATAAAGGAGTTATGTATATCCGGCATGGAGATGTTATTGTTGGATACAAAGTATAAACCGAGGAATAATTTATTGATATTTAAATAAATATAATAAACCAATTAAATAATTACTTCTCCTCTGGCATCAGGTAAGCGGCATAGCCGCCTCCGGGTTTCATTGATAATTTCAATTTATCACCTGGTTCAACCCGGGATTTCCTTTCTTCAACTGAAGTTGCTTTTATCAAGGTTGCATCAGTGTCGTAAAAGCTGACCATTTCATAGTTTTGCCCAGCTTTTAAGAAGTTAAGATCTACTTCAATATCGCGGGATACGCTGTTTGTCATAGCTCCTATGAACCATGTATCTCCACTTCTTCTCGCCGTTAAGATGTATTCACCTATTTCGCCTTGCAGAACTCGTGTATCGTCCCATACTGAAGGAACCTTTTTCAGAAATTCTGAGCCAGTTTCTCCCCTGTAGTGTTTAGGGTGATCACATGCTACCATAAAGGGACTGTCGAAAACAACGAATTTTGCAAGCTCATGAGCCCTTGTACCCTGCACCCTGGCAGGAACCCCTGTCCGGAATTCTTCCGGATTACTGTTCAGAAACCCCCCGGGGGTATAATCCATAGGGCCTGCAAGCATCCGGGTAAAGGGTAGGGTGCAATCATGTTCCGGTGTAACCCTGTCAGACCATTTATTGTATTCATTTCCCATTACTCCTTCACGTGTAACCAGGTTTGGATAGGTCCTCCTCCATCCGGTTGGTTTATATGCTCCATGGAAATCAACCATAAGCTGGTGCTTTGCTGCTGTTTTTACAACATCATGATACCAGTTTACCATTTCCTGGTCGTCTCTGGCCATGAAATCGATTTTCACACCTGCCAATCCCCAATCATGATAAAGCTTGCATGCTGCATCAAAATCAGCCTTGTTTACATCTGTCCAGTATAGCCATACCCAGCAATGTACGTTTTTACTTTTTGCATATTCAAGTATCTCTGACATATTCAACTGAGGAGCAACTTTCGTAATATCTGATTCGGGCTGGTCAAACTGTCCGTACCATTGCCAGTCAATGAGCATGTATTTCCAGCCCATTTCGGAGGCCAGGTCGATATATTCAAAAATTACTGATTGTTCCATTTTTACCTCGCCGCTCCACCAGTGGTCCCAGGCGCTAATGCCGGGTTGAATCCAGGACGGGTCTTCGATCATACAAGGCTCGTTAAGGTTTTGAATAATCTCTGATTCGATCAATTTTCCTGGGGTTTCACCTAACATTATAACTCTCCAGGGTGTTTTGTGTTCTCCTTTAAAAAGCACCTTCTCCCCTTCCCTCTCCTTACCGTGCCTGGGAGCAAGCTGGGTTTTCAATCCAATTCGACCGCCAGATTCCATCGGAGTTAAATACATTCCTGCATAATCAATAAGAGCAGCTTCAGTTATGGCACCATACAAATTTTCATTGAATTTTACTGTAAGCGGCAACCCGGTGATCATTTCAGAGGTAATTTCCGAAACTTTCATTTTCCTGAACTCACTTTCCTGGTGGGTATCAAATCCTTGATAGTCAACAGCCCAGCAAAGGACGTCTTTGGGAAAATTAAATTCTGTATCCTCGTCCATAATCGTGTATTGTAGTGTTGTGTCTGGTGTGAGAAAATGGACCCGGAAAGCAACTCCATCATTGTATGCCCTTATTTCCAGGTTAATTCTGCGGTTTGGGAAATCACTTTCTTTTAATCCAACAATAAGCTCATTGTAATGATTTTGAATCGAATCAAATCTTTTTAATACAGGGTACCAGTACCCATTAAAACTCTGTTCCTTAACAGACAATACCTCCAGTCCAATTCCAAGTAAGGGCTCATTTTCAAACTCGAAGGATATGGATGAGGTATCGATCAATAATTCTGAATTGTAAGAAATGGTGTAGCTCAGTATACTATCGACTGCCAGGGAAAAGGATATCTTGCTATCAGGAGAACTTATCCTGATCTGCTCTGGTTTGCTGCAGGAATACTGGAGGATCATTAGGGCTGAAAGCAATGCGGTAGTTATCTTCATTTGATCTGATATTTGGTTTTGTATAAAATTATGAAAAAAATTGTTGAAAGCAGTTCTTAATAAAAGATTCGAAACCAGATCTTTACGAATATCAGAATGCGAGATTCAGGAATATTGCAGGTGTGAAAGGAACCGCTTCAGCATGGATATTGATTGTAGAAAGTTGTTCTGCGGGTACACGAACAAAATTAGAGTACTTTACATTTTCCGTATTCATGGCATTTAATAATGATGCACCGAGCTCAAACGTATAATTTTTTAATGAAATACTGTAAAATAGGGCCAGATCAAGTCTGCTGTATGGATAACGTTCTGCTTGAATGATATTTAGCAGTGAATTCCGAAGTATTAACCCCGAGCCGTAAATATAGTTAAGGGAAAGAAATACTGGTTTAAAATTCAGTAATAATGCGGTCTTTATTTCATGTCGCTGGTCCTGCGGAGCATACCTGTAAAGGGCTGAGGGGAAATAACTAAAGTGTTCCAGTGTTTTGGAGTAAGAATACGATATCCAGGCTTCATGTTTTTTAACTGTACCTTTAACCATGAAATCGGCACCGTAGGAACGACTGTCTCCCGGGAAAACAGAGACCAGGTCAAGCCTTACCAGATTTACATATCTTGAAAGACCATCGGTTGTCTTGTAATACCCTTCTGAAGAGATCGTTAAATTATTATCATGAAAAGAAGCTCCTCCCACATAATGTATTGAATTTAGAACAGGAACTTCCAAATTATCGGCGATGGCCCAAAAGTACTTGTAATTACCATAATCATCCAAAAATGAGGTTTTGCTTATAAACTGGTTATATACTCCCCAGGCTAAATATGTCTTTACTTTTGCAGAAGGGTTGATCGAAACAGAAATACGGGGTTGAAAATAAACCCTTTCAATATTCAGCGGCCGATCCATTCGCAAACCAGCCTTTAGTTCTAAAAAATGTCCATAAGAGAGCTTGTCCGTAATATATCCGGTAAACCGGCCGGTTTCATTTAAGGTATTGATTTGATCTTCAGCATTTGCCATGGATATCAGTCCTATTTTGTTCAGCTCATAGCCGATTCCACCCTGCAATTGATGACGGTTTTGTATTCCGGTGGTATAATAATACCTGTTCAATAAAGAGTATTCTGTTACCTGGTTTCCGCTTAAAGTGGTCCGTGAAAAGACCTTTTCCCTGTTTAATAAGCGCGAAATATCCTGGGTAAGATTTATATCACTTCCAAGATCAGAATATGATACCGTAATATCTGTATTGAAGCGATCAAAAAGGTCTGTTCCCCAGTGAATGGCCCCGCCCCTTTGCCTGTTCGATTCCGTGGTCTCCTGCAATATATAAACATTATCTCTTTCCTGCTTAAGACTGTAACTGAAATTGTCACTGCCCTGGTAGAGGCTTATATAATAGGATCCCAATCTTAAAGAATTACCTGAATATTTGATATTGAAATCCCCGAAAGTATAATCTGGAACGATGGTTATATCGGTATTTGCATTCTGCCTTGTATTCAATCTTGGAATTGTCAGATCTTTAGGATTATATAAATTATAATAAGTTCTGCGGAAGGCCATAATTAGTGCCGAAGAGGAATTTACAGGTACAGAGACCATCCCGTTTATGGTCATATTATTGATATTAAAATTAACAGAAGGTTTTTTCTTGTTACCTGTAAGCCCTGTAATATCAATAATTCCACCAACGCGACCTCCATATTCCGCGTTATATCCTCCTTTAAGAATAAGAATATCCTTTGCCATATATTGATTTACTGCACTGATATTATCGTTAAAATTTTTCAGACCATATATCGTAAAACCATCGAAAATTACTTTGCTATGTCCTTCATATCCACCCCATATAATGAGATCATTTGATTGCTCACCTGCTGCAAGTATTCCGGGCTGAAGCCTTATAAAATTAAATACTGCATTGTCACCGTTGCCGGGTAATTTTCTTGCACTGGTCTGGTTCAACCTTATTTTACCGGGCGAATCCCCTGTTTCCAGGGCTCTTTCTGCCTGTTGACCTTCAATAGTGATCTCTTCTAGGCCATGCACCGAGGGAGTAAGATATAGTCTGTGAGAACCGCTGAATAAGGTTGTATCAAGAATGTAAAATCCCATATAGGAAATCCTGGTCACATTTTCCGGATTTTCACTTTCAAGCAGAAATTGCCCTTGCTGATCAGTAATCAGTCCGGTCCCATTCATGATAACATGGGCAAAAGGCAAAGCTTCACCGGTGATCCTGTCTCCAACCCAGCCGTTAATTATATATTTGACCTGCTTCTTCTTCAGTATGACAAACACATCATTGTTTTTCAGATATTCAAATTGCGTGCTTTTCAGGATTTCTGATAATGCATCTTCAGGAGAATCAAACTGCCCTTGCAGGCTTATATTTTCCCTTGACAGCTGCCTTTCATTATATGACAATTGAAGCTTATATAAGTCAATGAGTTCTGAAGCCAGTTCATTCAAAGGCTTATTCCAGACCTCAATTTTGATCTCCTGGCACACGGCTCCGGCAGAAAAAGCAGCCAGGAAAAGCAGCGTAAAAATCCGATTATTGCTTTGAAGCCACCGTTCGAACAAGGTATCTATTTTCTGAAAGTTGTACATATTCAAGCTCAAGTGGAAGGCACACAAGGTACAGCACCTCTTTTATTGAAAGGCCTGCATTCAGATTACCTGAATATATCCTGTCAACTTTTTCAGGCATCTCAATTATTACGCCAAACCTTTCTTCCAACTTGCTAAATACAGTTGTTACAGGTAAATTTTTAAAAGTAATAAATTCTGATTCATTTGTTTTTTCCTTATTCACTTCGCTGATCAATGTTATTTCGAAGATTCCAGGCTTAACAATCACTGCTTTTTCATTGGCAGTGATCGTTGCACTGACATCGCTAACTGGATCTGTAATTCTTACTGAACCTGAATAACATGAAACTTTGTAAGTATCATCAAGTGATAATATCCTGAAGCTTGTGCCCAGTACTTCAGTTATTCCGTTCTCAGACACGACCCTGAAACGTTTCCCCTTTGTAACTTTAAATTCCGCATCTCCATTAAGTTGAAGATTCCGGCTTATCCTCCACCACAAAGGATTATAGGAAACGTTTGAATTGCCATAAAGCTCAATATTTGAATTGTCGGGCAATGCAACTGATAATGAATTTCCATCCGTGCTGATATGGACCGTGTAATATCTTAAAAATGCAGTTGTAACAAGCATTACTGCTATTGAGGCAGCCATTCCAATAAAAATTCTGCCAGGCGTACGATGGTTTAGATTTTTTTTCTGCGGATCTGATATTTTGGATTCAATTGAATTCCATGCTTCAGCTTTATCTGACGGAAACTTTATATCCAGGTGTCTAAGCAGTTCGTTGCTTATGTGCTCGGGATCAAGGTTGGTCATATGTTTGTCATTTGGTATCATTCCTGTATTAATTCCGTTTTCAACAAATCTAAGGCACCTTTCATTCTTTTTTCTACCGCTTTTACCGAGAGATTTAGTCTTTCTGCGATTTCATAATTTTTGTACCCGTCGTTTCTGCTCATAAGGAAAACGATCCTGCTATTTTCATTCATTTTTCCAAGTGCAGTATGAAATTTAGCTGTAAGCTCTTTCAATTCTAAAATTTCACCAGGCGTTAAATCTTCAACCTGCAATTCAAATCCGGAGGCAAATTCACTTTCACGTTTCTTTCTCCTGACCAGATCAATAAATTCGTTACCAGCCATTTTATAGAGCAATGCTTTTTCTTTACCCGGCAGCACTATTGACTGTTTTTCCCAGAATTTAAGGAAGGTCTGCTGTGCAATATCATCAGCAAGATCAGGGTCCCCGCTACGATAAAATATATATCTCCGAATTTCCTCGAAGTACATCTCAAAAGTCGTTCTGAATGCTTCCCTTGTCAATTTACCGTCCTTATTT
This sequence comes from uncultured Bacteroidaceae bacterium, assembly GCA_964428945.1. Taxonomy (GTDB): domain Bacteria; phylum Bacteroidota; class Bacteroidia; order Bacteroidales; genus M55B112. The sequence goes on from CAYSAH010000004.1 coordinate 15,644, forward strand.
AATCTAAAATTACAATTTTATAAAGAACTTCAAATTTAAAAGGAAGCCGGGATTTCACCGGCATTCCTTAATGAACATTTTTATATCTACCACCAACCTTTGTTCTGTTTCATATTCCGGTCCCTTCTTTTAAAGTCTTCCCTGAATTTTCCTGAAATTAGTTCAATTTCCTCTGAATCTCCGTCCTTTGTTACCACCGCAATGTTATCGCATTCCCCATCTCCAAAGTCTATCACCATTGATTCATCATTCCGGGTGATCTCAATCACACCGCTGAGGATAAACCTGCAGGCCCTGTCAAACAAAAGTGGATCTATGATCACCCTTGAAAATTCATAGCGGTCATTCACATTAACAATTCCACCTCCTGTTAAAAGGAACATATCATCGTCAATACCCGGGGTTTCAAATCCTGATAACCACTCCTTGCTATGGCTGAACCGACGGGTTATTTCAATTGAATCCCTTACCATTTCTGTCGAATTGGATTCCCACGATACCAGCGGGTTACCTTTGCCATTGAGACCTTCGTATGTATATGAAGCCGTGAGATTGATCATTTTATTTCCCACTACCAGGTCAATATACTGCACAGTATAGGTTGATCCCGGTGTGGTAACTGAATCTGATAGAGTAATGATCACGGTTCCGCTTTTGGTAACTCCACTCCTCGTTACGCAGTCATCGCCATAAACTATTTTAACTGTCTTAGGAAAAGAATCCCTGTCAACTGTAACAGTGGCACAATCGGGAAAATTATTGCCAAAGTGCCACCTTGGCACTACGAAGTATGGATCGTATATGCCTCTAAGGTGAGCTGCAAAACGAGCAGCGGTTACCTCCTCATCGATTGATTCCATCGATTTCAGAGCATCTACTTCAATTTCTGCAATCGTCAAATCGTCTGTTGCAGAATCTTCCTGGTCTTGTATAGTAAGATCGCAACCAGTAAATAAGACCGTTGTGGTGAGGAATGCTAAAAAGAAAATTTGTTTTTTCATCTCATTATGTTTTTATTAATAATTGATTTTTCTGAGTATTCAGATTTTGATATTATACCGATCAAATGCTGATTTACCCTACCACAGTATTGAAAATATTTTATAAATGATTAAATATTAGACCTATAAAGATTTCATCATTTTGCTCCTTTAGGATATTTATATGATATTTGAGCAATTATATTAACTTCGGAATTAGAATAATGACCGATATGTACAGGTTTCAACACATAATTTCCGGTTTACTGCTAATTCTGTTAATTCAGCCTGAAGCTATTGCCCAGAGTGATCCAGTTACTTCTACTGATTCTCTGTTTCAGATCAGGCCATCGGCAAAGGGAATTGAAAGGGCCAAAATTGATCTTGAAATTGCACGTTATCATTATCAAAGGAACACAGACTCACTTAATTTTTACATTGAAATACTTGAAAAACACATTGAGGAACAATATGATACGAGGATTGATGCCTTTGTAAAGAAGTTTAAGGGTTATATTGCATATCAAAATATGGACCTTGAAAAATCCATGAACCTTTCCCAGGAATCCATGATTCTGTTCCGAAAACTAAATGACTTTCGTGAGATGGGATGGATTTCCGTTAACCTGGGAACAAATTATTACCGGCTTGGGGATTATGCAAGTGCAACTGAATTTCAATTGCAGGCCCTGGCTTATTTTGAACAGGTGAAACATAAACAAGGCATTGCATTTGCTTACAATGAATTGGGCCGGATCAGCTACAAGGCTGAACAATTTATGAAAGCCAGGGAATATTTTGAATCTGCCCTGGAGATCTATAATGAAATGGGATTATCAGAGCAAAGCAATAAAGTGTACAATAATCTTGGCATCATGTTAATGGATAATGAAGAAAATATTTCCGCATTGAAATATTTTTTCAGGGCAGCCAAGGGGTTTGAATTCATGGAGGATCATGGACGTGCAGGATCAGTATATGGAAATATTGCCATTTGCTTTGAAGGGTTACAGAATCCGGACTCAGCAATGATATATGCGAGAAGGGCCCTGAAAAAATCATTATTAGCAAGGGATGAATACAGTATTATAACAGGAACCATCAATCTTGGTTACTTTTTACGTTTAAATAAGGACTTTGATTCCAGCCTGATTTGTTTTAATAAGGCGCTTGAAATGTCAGTGGAGAAAAATATGGCAGTTTTTGAAGAAACCGTTTATGGTGAGTATTCAGATCTATTTGCCGACATGGGGAACTATAAACTGGCTTACGAGTATTATAAAAAAGAGGATTCGCTTCATAATCAAATTATTAACGAGGAGTCAAAACAACAAATTGAGGAATTATTGTTCAGTTATAAGCAAAAACTGCGTGAGAAGGAGTTGATACAGCTCCAGGAAGATCAAAAGATGCAATTAAAACTTAACAAGTTTTTTGTGCTTTTCATAGTGCTTTCGTTCATTGTAGTATTGATATTGATTAGGGGGTATGGAAAGATAAGAAAACAAAAAAGTTTGCTGGAAGAGAAAAATGAACTATTGAACAATTCCAATATTAAGCTCGAGAATTCAGAAAAAGTACTGAAGGAAGCTATCGAAAATAAGAATAAGCTATTCTCGATCGTTGCACATGATCTCCGCAATCCAATTGCTGCAGTTTACGGATTCAGTGAATTCCTCATCAATAATTTCGATGAATTGGATGGTGATTCTAAAAAAGAATACATAGAACATATATTCCAGGCCTCGGTGCAGACAATTTCTCTGCTTGAGAATCTTTTACTATGGGCGAGGTCACAAATGGACCAGATAAAGATCGTAAAACGAAAAGTGGCCGTAGTTGGACTTATAAGAGACAGTGCCGAACCCCTTATAAGTTCTCTCAACAAAAAGAAAGTTGACCTGAGGACTGAGATAAAAGATGACTTCTATCTCAACGTTGATGTTGAAATGATCAAAGCGGTACTTCGTAATTTAATATCAAATGCAATTAAGTTCAGCTTCCCCGGAAAAAGCATTGTAATCTGTTCATATAGGGAAAATGACAATTTATGCTTATCCGTATCAGACAAGGGAACAGGTATTAAGCCGGAAATCCTCAGAAAACTGTTTACCTTGGCTAATATATCTTCTGAGATAGGAACTTCAAATGAAAAAGGGTCCGGACTGGGCCTAATCATCTCAAAAGATTACACAGAAAAGAATGGAGGAAAGATAAGGGTTCAAAGTGAATACGGATCTGGATCCACATTTACAATCTGTTTTCCTGAAAATGAATGAGCTATTTCAGCTTATCCTTGAAGACTTTTGTGAATTTTTCGACTTTTGGCTGAATAACGATCCTGCAATACCCTTGCTGTTGATTATTTTTAAAATACTCCTGGTGATAATCTTCTGCAGTATAGAAATTAGTGAATGCAGTTACTTCCGTAACAATAGGATCATTCCATATTTTTTCATTGTTAAGCGCCACAATTATTTCTTCAGTTATTCTTTTCTGCTCATCAGAATGAAAAAAAACTGCTGAACGGTATTGTGTACCTACGTCAGCACCCTGCCTGTTAAGTGTTGTAGGATCGTGGGTCTTGAAAAAAATTTCGAGCAGCTCAACATAAGAAATTACTGAAGGATCAAAAGTTACCTGTATTGCTTCTGCATGCCCTGTATTTCCCCTTGTCACCTCCCTGTAAGCAGGATTGATAACATGACCACCTGAATAGCCTGAAACAACTGATAAAACACCTTTTACCTGCTCAAAAATAGCTTCAGTACACCAAAAGCACCCCCCCGCGAAAGTTGCGACTTGAGTTTTTTGTTTTTCCATATTAATATTCCTTTTTGTAATTGAAGCATTCATATAGGTTGAAGCTCCAAGTAGTATTGTAATTATTAGTAAAGCCGATTTTTTCATTTGATAATTTGCTTTCATGTTTAACAATAGCTTATCAGGTTTGTTTTGCGCCAATCGTTAAAAAATGTTGTAACTTTCGTATTATGCATGAAGCCGGATATTACAGCATATTATCCCCGGGCCTTGTGCGGTGTGATTTGTGTCCGCATAAGTGCAGGATTTCTGAGGAAAAGCCCGGAAAATGCATGGTCAGAAGTTATCAGGAAGCAAAATTAATTGCAAATACCTACGGTAAACTGTCTTCGATCGCCCTCGATCCGATTGAGAAAAAGCCCCTATACCACTTTTATCCCGGAAGCCGGATATTATCCCTTGGGTCAATTGGTTGCAACTTGCATTGCAGTAATTGTCAGAACGAAAATATTTCACAGTGTATTGACATCAATCCCAGAAATCTTAAGAATTATTCAATCGACAAGTTCATAGAGCAGGCGAAAAAAAATTCACCCTACCTTCTGGCATTCACGTATAATGAACCGATTGTCTCCTTTGAGTTTATGTACGATATAGCAGAAACGGCCGAAACAAATGGTATAGATTGCATTATGGTAACAAACGGGTATATTCTGGAGAAACCACTTAAACAGATTCTACACTTCATTGCCGGTTTTAATGTTGATCTTAAAGCTTTCAACAATCAATTTTACAGGACAATTACCGGCGGCAGCCTGAAACCAGTTTTAAAAACTCTGGAACTTATTAAAGAAAGCGATAAGCATCTTGAAATAACTTACCTGGTAATTCCCGGACTAAATGATGATCCTGAGGAATTTAAAAAATGACCAGGTACATCAGGGAGCACTTTGGAGCTTCGCAGGTGCTGCATATTTCAAGATATTTTCCAAGGTACAGAATGATTATTCCTCCTACGCCTCTTGCTACGCTTAAGATTTTGACCGAAATTGCAAAGCTGGAACTGGAATATGTTTACCAAGGCAATACCGGACCAGAATCCGATTCAAACACATATTGTCCAGGATGTAATAATATTCTAATAAAAAGGCATTTTTATTATGCCGAAGTAATTGGCATGCAAGGAAACCATTGCACCAATTGCGGAAAAATAATTTACGGTAAATTCAGCAGAATATGATCAGATACCCTGCAGTTGAAGGAAGATTTTATCCTTCGACAAAAAAAGAAGTGATACAGTTGTTTTCTGAAATAGAATCAAGCGCCCGTTACCCCGGCATTACAGGTAAACCAGGCAATATAATTGGCGCTGTATTGCCTCATGCCGGCCATATTTACAGTGGACATCAGACCATTCCGTTTTTTCGCTATATCAGTGAGAATAGGCTGAGCCCGGAAACATTCGTTGTATTGAACCCCAATCATACCGGCCTTGGACAGGATGTGGCCCTTGATCCTCACGTTGCCTGGAAAAATTCCCTTGGAGAGATTGGGATTGATGTAGAATTGAACAGCCTGCTGCCCTACCCCATGGATAAGTTTGCGCAAAAACAGGAGCACTCTGCTGAAGTAATTATTCCATATATCCAGCATTATTGCAACGATAGAACTGTCAAGATCCTGCCCATATGCATGAAACGGCAATCAGCAGAAACGGCAAGAATGATCGCAGCGGAGCTTTACAGTGCAATTCAGCGCACCGGGAGAAAAGTAATGATAATTGCCTCAAGCGATTTCTCACATTTTCTGGCCCCGGAAATAGGCTATAAATTTGATCAGCTTATTCTTGATATGCTAAGGGATAAGAATATATTGGGCATTGAAACAACTGTGAAACGGAACAATATTTCAGTATGCGGATACGGACCAATCATGACCTTAATGGCATATGCTGAAAAAGTAGACAAAGATTATCAGTCGATGATTATAGCAAGAGGTCATTCAGGTGAGGTGCATTTTTCCAAAGAGGTTGTAGATTATATCTCAGTATTATTTCATCAAAATTGATTATAAATGAATTTGTCGTCACAGCATAAACATACGCTGTTAAATATTGCAGAATGGGCTATACAAGACTATTTGGAGACAGGCAGACAAAACAAACTGTCTGAAAAATTTAAAATTGATCCTGTACTTAGAATGACAGTTGGAGAGTTTGTTTCTGTGTACATCCAAGGCAGATTGCGTGGCTGCATTGGGACTTTTTCTGAGAAGGAGCCACTTTTTGAAAATGTTCATCAAATGGCTATGCAAGCAGCATTCGAAGACCGACGATTTAAACCTGTAAAGACACAGGAACTTCCGGATCTGAAAGTTGAGATATCTGTTCTGTCTCCACGAATCAGAATCGAAGGTCCTGAGGAGATCGAAATAGGAAAACATGGTATATACATGATCCATGGTATAAGGCGTGCCACCCTTTTACCCCAGGTAGCTGAGAATATGAACTGGTCTGCAATTGAATTCCTTGAGTGCTGCTCAAAAAACAAGCTGGGCCTAAACAAAGACAGCTGGAAAGATGCTGAACTCTTTGTTTATGAAGCAATTGTATTCAGCTGATCGTCTTCAGTTTTGTTAATTAAAGTTAAATTACGAAATATTTCGTATTAGAAATTGACATTCATAAAACTTGCATATATATTTGTACGAAACATTTCGTAATACTTTATGAAACCAACGGATTCTGAACTAAGCATTCTGGCCGTACTTTGGAAAGAAGGACCCTCAACAGTCAGGCAGGTAAATGAGAAACTTAATATTGAACGTCGGGTTGGTTATACCAATACCTTGAAAATGATGCAATTAATGCATGAAAAAGGAATGCTTTCAAGAGATGAATCCTCTAGAAGTCACGTTTATAATCCTGTTATAAAACCAGATCTGATCAGGAGTGATCTTCTGAAAAATATGGTTGATACTGTCTTTGGAGGGAAAACCTCAAACCTGCTGGTACATGCACTTGGAAATTATAAGCCTTCAAGGGAGGAACTTGAAGAGATAAAAATGCTCATCGATAAACTGGATAAAAATGAGTGAACTATTTGAATTAAGAGCAGCTCTTTCATCAGCCATCCTGCAGGTATTGATCCACTCCATCTGGATAGGTGGAATTCTGTATTTATTGATTAAATTTTTTCTTGAGACCATTAATGAGTGGTCATCAGCGGCACGTTATTACATCTCCACATCCATGATCATTTTATTTACAGGTTCCCTGGCGTTTATTTTTTTTAAAATATACCATCCAAATGACATACAAATTGCTTTTGGAGAAAACTCCGGAGTTAACAATATTTTTAGTATAAATCGGGAATTGAGTGAAGATATCATTGCCAGACCCTGGCAAAGAATTGGATGGATTGAAACAGCTCTGTTTTTATATTTGGCTGGCGTTTTCATCTTTACCTTTCGTTTAGTATACTCTGCATTAGTTATCAGAAAGGAGATCATGTCCGGCATACTGCCAAATAAGAATTATACAGAGATCCTGGAAATATTAGCGAAAGGGCTTAATATCAATAAGAAAGTAAGCCTGGTAACTTCAAAAAAAATACTATCCCCTGCCCTGTCTGGATTTCTTAAGCCAGTAATTATAGTCCCTTCCGGGATGTTGAGCAATATGCCTTTCGAACAGGTTGAGATAGTACTGCTGCATGAACTTGTGCATCTTAAGCGGATGGATTTCATTGTGAATCTTATCCAGATCATTTTAGAAACCATTTTCTTCTTTAATCCTTTTGTCTGGCTAATTTCAAATTTAATAAGGTCGGAGAGGGAAAAATACTGTGACGATTTTGTTGTAAAACATTGCAAAACACCTGGTCTCTATGCAAAAGCCCTCCTTAATCTCTCCTTGCTGAGTATGGAAATGCCTTCTCTTGTAATTGCAGCTTCAGGCTCGGGTAAGAAAAAACTATTAAGCAGAATAAGCAGAATATTAAAAACAGATAAGATGAAAAAAACAAAAAATACAAGAACATATCTGGTTTCGTTCCTTATTGTCGGAGCCATATTTATTTTGACTTTATCAGGTTTTAAACCAACATTTTTAAGCATTGAAAGGAACCATAACAAGGAGATTACCG
>CAYSAH010000004.1:23541-27875 GCA_964428945.1 uncultured Bacteroidaceae bacterium
TCGCTTTCTTTTAATAGCGTTACGGGAAGGATAATAAAAGTATTATTGGATCTACTGACAGGAATGCGAAAATAAAAAATGAAACTGAGGTGATCCGAAATACAGGTGAGCCTTACACAATGAACGAAACTGATGTTTTGCAAGGTCCTGACACACTTACAGAAGAACAACGCAGAGAACGTATCCTAGCATTGGAAAAAGCTCTGCAGGAGCTTAAATCACTGGACCTGGAAAAACAAATGAAAGAATTTGAAAAGCAGGAGCAATTGCTTTCTGAACTACCTGAAAGGCTAAAGGAAGAACAGTTCCGCATGCAGCAGGAATTTGCAAAAATCGATGAAGAGATGATCAAGAAACAGGTCGAATTAGCAAAGCGGCAGCTTGATTCGGTTAAGCAAAATATTGACATGGATGTTATCCGAAATGAAATAGCAATGGAACGGGAGAAACTCCTGAAGCAATTGGAAAAACAGGGACTAAGCAATGAAGAATTACAGGAAGAAATTGAAGAAGCATTAAAAAGGCTTCAGGAAACGGATCTGGAGGAGATCATTTTCAATTTTCAACAATCGATGAAGGACATGGATATTGATTTTGACTATGATTTCGACATAGATGTGAATATAAACATTGACAGCATAATGAAAAATGTTCAAATTGCTATTGAAAGCATTAATATTGAAGAAATTAGGAAGAATATTGAACAATCCATTGAGGAAATTAATGGAAAACTTAAGGAATTGGAGGATTAATAATCGGGAGAAATAGTCAAGAAAAACATAAGCAATTACTTTGATGTTAATTTTCATTTATTATATTTGTCTTCGTTAGTGTGAAAAGAAGAGCAAATAAGATACATACTAACCCTAAAACTACCATTTATATCAGGGAATCCTGTCCTGTCCAGGGGCAGGATTTTTTTTGCCCTGATTTTCTTCCAAATTATTAACAATTACACTAAATAGTGGACAGAATTGGTATATTCGAAAATTCTAACAATAAAATACTAATTATACTATGGCTAACAAGGAGATCAAACAAAACACAGGGCTTGTAATTGTAATCGCTGCTATAGCTGCCACCGGTGGTTTGCTTTTTGGATTTGATACAGGCGTAATTTCTGGAGCAATTCCCTTCCTTCAGGATTATTTTGATTTAACGGATTCACAAATTGAAAATGTTACTGCTCTGGGGCTGATTGGAGCAGTAATCGGAGCGCTTTTCACCGGATCATTAACCGATTACCTTGGAAGACGGAAAGTGATTCTGGCATCAGCTTTTGTATTTGGAACGGGTGCGATCTGGACCGGTTTTGCACCGACTGTTCCTCAGTTGATGATATCTCGTTTTTATTTGGGGCTGGCTATTGGAGTTTCTTCCTTTGCTGTACCGCTATACATTTCAGAGATATCACCATCAAAGATCAGAGGTACACTTGTTTCAATGTTCCAGTTACTGATTACAGTTGGTATCCTGGCAGCTTACCTGAGCGATACTGCACTTGCTGATAACAGTAATCCTGAATCCTGGAGGCCGATGCTCTGGGTTGGTGTTTTTCCTGCCCTGATTTTATTCATCGGAATGTTCTTCCTTCCTGAAACTCCTAGATGGCTTATGAGCAAAGGCCGGGAGGAAGACAGCAGGAAAGTACTTGCCAGGATCGAAAAACCTGAATATATAGACGGTACGATTTCTGGTATGAAAATGGATATAGAGATAGACACTTCTCAAGTCGGGATAAAGGAAATTTTTAAACCATGGCTTAGAAATGCGCTGATCATCGCCATTGGAATAATGTTCTTTCAACAATTTGTTGGGATAAATACTGTGATATATTACAGCCCGAAAATATTCCTGGCAGCAGGTTTTCATGGAGCAGAAGCTGCAATTGCGGCTTCAGTTATTGTCGGAGTAGTGAACGTGTTCTTTACTATTGTATCCCTGTTCATAATTGACAGGCTTGGAAGACGAAAACTTTATTTCCTTGGAGTTGCAGGAATCTCTGTTGCCCTGATTTCAATGGGACTTGGTTTCATGATCGAAGGAGTTTCAAAATGGTTCCTGGTAATTTCAATGCTGGTATACATCGCCTTTTTTGCGATAAGTCTTGGGCCATTAGGATGGTTGATCATCACGGAAGTCTTTCCAACACGAGTGCGTGGTCTTGGATCTTCCATTGGTTCACTCTCCAATTGGGGGTTCAACACACTGGTTGTCTGGACCTTTTATAAGATGGCTTCAGCGATCGGAAATGCAACTGATGTTGTTGTTCCTGAAGGAAAGGACCTTTCGGATGTTTGTCCGAGTTGCATTGGCAGTGTCTTCTGGATCTTTGCAGCCGTTGCAATTATTGGCCTGGTCTGGGGTTATTTCTATATCCCTGAAACAAAAGGGGTCTCCCTTGAAAAGATTGAAGCTCATTGGAGAGCCGGAAAAAGACCAAGAGATTTAAAACCCTAATAATATATTGAACAATAACGAATTAGCCTCGGATTACTCCGGGGCTTTTTTGTTGCAGACAGTTTTTGGCACACCATTTGATTTACCTTAATCAAATAGTTTAAACACTAAATATTCTGGTCATGAAAGCAACAATGAAAACAATAATAATGCTGATGACGATGACAGTCGGTACACTGGCAGCCAGTGCACAATCAGCTGGCAGGGCAACTGCTCAAAGCGATGATAGCAGGAAATCTTCCAAGCAGTTGGAATCCAGATCTCCAAGAAGTGAGGCTCAGCAAAGGGAAAGTTCAGCGAGCAGGCAGACCACTCAATCAAGGACTGCAACACCTAAACCTCAATACGATAATCGTGGGAATTCAGGTCACTCTTCAACTGCCCAACCTCAGCAAAGGACAAACATAGTCAGAGAGGATACCAGGAAAACAAGTACAACAACCAGTAATAATCCCCGCAGCAATTACAGGGAGCCTGACAGGACAACACATGTTGGAAAAACCTTTGTGGATCCTAAACCAGGTGTACAGACAACGAACAAGCATTCTTCAAATGTTGTGAGAAGAAATGAGAATACATACTCCAATCATGGACACAGCCATACATATTATCCAAGGCATAATGTCAAAATACATGTTCATCCGGTGACCTATCAAAATCATTACAAAGTGATGTACTACCCGGCACACAGGGAAATTATCTGGACAAATCAGATGAACCGGTATTACCTCGACATCTACCCAGGCTACACCTGGCGTTACCCGATTGGTTACGGCATTCAAACGATCTCAGCATTTGAAGCAAGGTACAATATTGGGGAAGTATCCCGGGTGTATGGCAGGGTTTACGGAACCTGGTACAATAACGAATCTGACGATCTGCTGCTATTCTTCGGGGGAGAATATCCAAACCAGGAATTTACAATGATTATACCGGGAGATATTGCAAGAAGATACAGTTGGCGACCTGAAAGATACTTTCTCGGTCAGCATGTATATGCAACCGGGTTGATTACTAGTTTTGAGGGAAAACCTGAGATGCTTGTCAAAAGAAAAAATCAGCTTGATATCTACTAATAGCTGATATGTTCACCCAGATGAACCGGCTCATTCAATCGAATGGGCCGGTTTTTAATTAAAAGGGCATTACAGGAGTCGAAAGGATCGTAGATACCCTTTTTACTGAATAGGCCGCAAAAATACCCAGGGCTCCATTGCTCAGGTTGGTTGATACGTTCGCCGGGGGGCCGCTGAAAAGCGGGTTGTTTCCAAAAATTTCACTTTGAGCATCGACAATAAAATTATAGAACTCTTTTGGAATACTGTTTATTTCCAGTGTAACTGTATCTCCAGGCACTATTAACTCCTCTTCGTCATCATCGTTAAGAAAACCTACAGGAAGCCCGGAAATATAATTTCCGTTGAAAAAATCGTCAGGTTGTACAGTATAATCTGATAACCTTTTATTTAAAAGCTCACTGTTTCTCAGGATCTTAAAATTGTACCAGTTGGATCCGGGAGGTTCAGGCGACCAAAGAGTCACCTGGTAACCTGAAAAGAATGGGGTTATGAATTTTTGAAGTTGGATCGAATCCGCCTGGTCGATCAAAGGCATTACTGAACTCGCACTATATGTTTCCATTACTCCATCTTCATCGATGTCAAGCCCGGATATATCCAAAGTATAATTTGTACCAGGTATTCCTTTGTAAGCTTCAGGCATAATATAGCTCCCTGGCATCTCATCTGATTCTTCAAGATAGATGATAGTGTTATCGAATGAGATTGAAACTGTTGCATTTAATACAGGTGGTGGAGGCTGGTTATAAAAATAGTCTGTAGTCCTTGTCAGTGTAAGCTCATGTTTAATTGAAT
>CAYSAH010000005.1:0-25193 GCA_964428945.1 uncultured Bacteroidaceae bacterium
TCCGGTGCGCCTTTTCAGCATCACTGGGTGAGTGTGTAACCATGATAATGGTTGTTCCGTCCTCGTTGAGTTCCGTCAGAAGAGCCATTACTTCGGCCCCGTTTGCAGAGTCAAGATTCCCGGTTGGCTCATCGGCAAGGATAAGCTTCGGGATGGTAACAACAGCTCTCGCTATAGCAACACGCTGTTGCTGACCACCGGATAATTGCTGCGGAAAGTGGTTTTTCCTGTGTGTGATCTTCATTCTTTCCATTACAGTATCTACCTTCTTTTTCCTCTCAGCTCCTGACATTTTCAGGTAAAGTAAAGGGAGTTCGATGTTTTCGTACACCGTAAGCTCATCAATTAAGTTGAAGCTTTGAAATACAAATCCGATGTTTCCCTTACGAAGGTTAGTTCTTTGCTTTTCCTTTAATCCGGCTACCTCAGTATCATTGAACACGTATGATCCTCCGCTGGGATTATCCAGCAAACCGAGGATATTTAACAGGGTGGATTTTCCACAACCTGATGGCCCCATGATGGCAACGAACTCGCCATCCTGAACTTCAATATTCACTTTATTAAGGGCAGTTGTTTCCACTTCATCAGTGCGGAAAACTTTGAGGAGGTCTACTGTCTTGATCATATTTATTTTCTTATCTGGGTTATATGGAGGGTTTAAAAACAATCAATATGCCAAAGTTAATAACTGTCACATTAACAAAGATATGCAAGTTTTTGTAAAATATAGGTATTGTTCATAATTGCGACGGGGGTGTACGATAACGGACGTTTCTCTTAAATTTTATTGGAGAGGAGGAGACATGATAAGGCGCAATGCTGTGTACTAGGTGCCAAAATTAAATTGTTTCTCAGCTTCCCTGCCTGAATAATATTTCAGTCCAAACCTGCACCTTATCACAATTCCCTCACCGTGATTGACCTTGTAATATTTAATGCTGTAGTCATCGTTTCAAGATCAGTGTAAATCTCACCGTCTTTTCCGGAATGGTGCCCCCGGCCGATAAGTTCCATTGTATTTTCCTTAAGGTCATCATCAAGGTACACAAGTGTCCTGTAGATCAGTGATGGCTGGCAGGAAGTTTTATATACATTATCGTCCGGAAATTTATTATTGGTCCAGTACTCGTTCCAATCCCAGGTCTGGTTAATCTCGAAATATACGTAGAACTTTGTCAACCCGGTTTTGTCGAGTCTTGTATCCAGGGAAAAGGATATCTGGGGTGTTGCACCAGTATAGGCGTCTGCAACAGCATTTTCTGGAGTAGGAACGAATAATCCGTCGGGCTCCTTAATCCCCCGGCTGTGCGACCAGACCGGCAATGCCGCGGGACGGCGAATTTCAGCTGGAAGCCATTTGCCCGAGGTGCCATCTCCATGCTGAAAGATCCCCTTCCCGAGCGATTCCGCAACAAAAAGTGTCTGAACATAGGCCCCATTTTCATCTTCCACCCATATTGCCATTAAGGGATGATTATGCGCCTCCCCCCTTACAAATTCAACCTGGAGATGAGGGCCAGTTCCAGACTCATTCGATCTTACCATCTGAGGAATCTCCGCCTCCGGAACTTTGGAGGTTTTACAAGCTGTTGTCAATCCAACTGCGAGAGCAACAATATATAAAATACCATTATTTTTCATGATGCTTAGAATTTAATTATTATTCCAACCGAGGGAAGTAAGGTCCCAACTTCAGTATTTACAGGTGTCATTTGATAACGTTGCTGAGCCAGCGGGTCCGTAGGATTCTCGATTAAAGGCTGTCCGTTTACAAATTCCTGCACAAGGAACTGGGAACCTTCAGTCTTATAATTATACAGGTTCTGAATGTCAAAATAGAGATTCAATGTAAGATTATTAAGGAACCATTCTTTATCCACTCTTAGGTCAAGTTGATGGAATGGTTTGAATCTTAATGTATTGTATTGTTTAAAATCAAGGATCTCACGTCCAGTATAATCCCAGTTGAACTTATTGGAACTTTCCAACAGGTCAATGGGAGTATAGGGAGTTCCCCCAACAAATCTCCATTTGAAGCCTATCTGCCAGTTACCTTTGAATTTTCTGAAACCAGTCAGGTTGAGGATATGCCTGTTGTCCCAGGCGGTCGGTATCCACTCCCTGTCAAGGAGTGAAGCTTTTAATGGCTTTGTTTCACTTCTTACAAGCGTATAGGACAGGATCATGTTAAAACCAAAGAGATCCTTGTTCCTGTATAGAACTTCAGCACCATAAGCCCTGCCTTCCGCAATCGATTTAACAGGCTCACTTCCGAATAATCCAAAATCGGCTCCCTTGCTGGCCAGTGAAATTGAATCCCTGAGTGAGAAAGGGTAGTTGTTATATATCTTATAAAATCCTTCAATGCTGAATTTTGATTTATCATCCGGCAGAAATTCCAGTCCGCTTACAAAGTGATCTGTCTGAATATATGTAAGATCATTTGTCTTATTTACGGCAATCCCATTTTCATCTGTATAGCTGAGAGTGGTATAGGAAGGAAGCTGGTAATAGCGACCAGTATTGAAATTCAGATAGAGTCCGGTTGTAAGGAGATAGGAACCGGAAAATCTTGGAGACAGCTGGTTCAACAAATTACTCATATTGTCGTTGTAATTGTTCGCATCGGCTCTCAGCCCAAGCGACAATACAAGCCTTTTGTTCAACATCTCCTTGCTTACTTGCGCAAATCCCCCCCATTTATGCAGGTACAGGTCAGCATAATAATCAAATTCTACCGGGGAACCATTAAAGTAGGTCTGAAAATAACTATCCGTAAAGGATTTTGCATACTCATAATTTATTCCCACGTTTAGCTTTGTACCCTTGTCAAACCGGGTGGTATTCTCATAGCGGAATTTGTTTTCGATTTCATCCGATTTATAGTCCTGAAGTAAAACAGAGTCTGCGTCATTTCCAAGGTACTTCTTTGATTTGTTGTCGAGATAGTTTCTGCTAAGAACAAAAGTATCGAAGCCTTTTTCGCGATAGTGCTTATATACCATTCCTATGGCATAACTCCACTGATCATTCTCAGGGAGGTTACCGAGAATATATTTCTGCTGTACCGTTTCATTTGCCTTCAGGTTGAGTGAGTTTATATCATAAGATCCTATGCTAATGAGTGAAATCTCATTCTTCTCATTAAGTTTAGATTTAACCTTCAACTGGTAATCATTATATTTTGGAAGGAAGGGAAGTTCCAGAACCGTAAACAGGAACTGAAGGTAAGAACGCCTCGCTGACAGAATAAAAGTTGTATTGTCGCCCAGGGGCCCGTCGGCTGTAAGAGCCAGGTCAGATGCTCCAACTGAGCCTTTGAAGTTGAATTTCTCCTGGTTTCCATCAACCTGGTACATATCAATAACGGAACTTAGTGCATCATTCCGGTTAGATGGAAAAGCCCCGGAATAAAGGTTCACCTCCCTCAGAAAGTCAGCATTGATGATGCCAACCGGTCCGCCTGAAGCACCCTGAGTGGCAAAATGGTTGATGTTAGGTATTTCAATACCATCGAGGTAAAAGGAATTCTCATTTGGTCCACCTCCTCTTACAATAACATCGTTTCTTTGTGCCGGAGTTGAAGCTACTCCAGGGTATGATTGAATAACTTTTGAGATATCCCTGTTCCCTCCGGGTGATTTTTCAATCTCTTCAATATTTATTCTTTGCAGGGATACAGGACTTTCCTTATCACGCCTGAAGGGAGAAGCCTTCACGACGATCTCATCAAGCTGGTAATTTGCTTCTTCAAGCGGAATCTCAATATATACTTTGCTCGCATTGGTAACCTGGATCACCTCTGAAACATAATTCTCAAAACCAACAGAGGAGACCCTGAGTTCCACAAAGCCAGGTTCCAGTCCGGTAAAGAGAAATTTGCCGTCGAGGTCACTGATTGACCCTATTGTAGTTCCAAAGATTGCTACAGAAGCAAATTCAACTGGCTCATTGTTCTTTACATTGTATACACGACCCTCAATGGTCCCTTTCTGGCCATTGACAATATTTGCCGAAATATTAAAAAGTAAAATGATCAGTATGCTTAAACGTCTCATAATTTTATTATCTGATAATCATGTTTTATTTCTATCCTACATCTAACAAGATTATAAGATATTTGTTCGATAAAATGTTTATATAAAAGCAATAAAAGTTAAACAAAATACAGCTATAAGTCCTAAAATAATTAAAAATGGCCTAATTCCGACCATTTTAGAAACGGAAAATTATTTTTTAGTTTCCTCAATTTTTCTGCATTCACGTCCTGAAAATCAAGGAAAGCTTTTGTATTGGGATGAAGGGGGCGATGTGACATAGCTTTTAACAGCGGATCAAGTTCCTTTATGATCTTAATTGCATCCACTTCAAAATAGTTATCCCGGAATTGTTGCCAGGTATAGTCAACCGCCTGCTCATTCGGATGAAGAAGGTCTTCAGCATAAAACCGATAATCCCTGAGATCATCCATCAATATTTCATAGGAAGGGAAATAGGCACAGTGCTCCGGGAAATGGGATACCAGTTCACCGGCAGACAGGATCAGGATCGACTTGCTTTTCTGATTTTCGATCAGGCCGTCCTTCAGGTGACGTACCGGGCTTACAGTAAAAATGATCCGCGTTCCGGCGTACAGTTTCTTCATGATGTTTATAAGCTTACTGTAAACAGATACGATCTCTTCCACGGACAAGAGTCGGCGACTGAATTCCCGGGCAGGAATTTTATGGCAATTATTTACCACCTGACCAGTCTTCTTGTATTCAAAGACAAAGGCAGTTCCAAATGTCAGGATTAGGTATGGGGCCCTGGTCAAAATTTCCTTTGCGACCAAAAAACTGCTGTTCATCTTTTTCAGTGCTGCCTCTTTTTCCGGATCTGAGAATTTTGTGTAATGGTTGAAAGAAAAAAAGAGTTCGTTGTAATGACCGAGATCCTGCTCAGAATACATTTCCTTGTTTAAAAGTGCTTGAATTCCGTTTGAAATACTGAAGGGATTGAAGGTTACTCCAAAGGGATTAATACTGGTATCGAAGAGATATTTATTAAAATAGGCACCAATATTTTCAGTAAAACAGGAACCGATCATCAGGATTGGCTTGTCGTAACCTATCTTGAATGCAGGTCTCGGAATACTGATCTCTGTCCGGAATTTCATATCTGGATTGTCTTGTTTTCAAAGAAGTTTAAACTCTTTCATCCATACGATAATATAATTGAATACTTCTTCCCTTTCCGGTTCATGATGGAGTTCGTGGTATGCGCCAGCCCAAAGCTTTAGCCTGGTCCTGTTGCTTGTATTCATAACATATGCTTCACTTGTCTTGTGAGAGGTAATTCTGTCTCCTGTTCCATGCATAATCAGGTACGGGCAGTTGATCTTATAAATATTGCTTAAGGCATTTTTGGCTGCACGCTCAATAGAATCAAACAGACCTATCGAAATCCTGTCATGTACCAATGGATCTTCCCTGTATTTCCTAACCTCTTCTTCATCATGGGAGATGTCTTTTGCATCGAGGCCATTCGACAGGGTTAATCCGGGGGCGATCTTCAACAGGGGCTTGACAATTTTAACCATTGCCGGTGACGGTGGATTTACAAGTTTCAGCCAGGGCGAAGTTGTGATCAGGGCATCTACTGTAGTTGTATTGCCAATAACATAATTCAAGGCGATTGTTCCACCCAGGCTGTGACCGTAAAGGATAAGAGGGATTCCCGGAAATTCCTGCCTGACCTGTTCGACCATCGGTTTAAGGTCGTCTACCATGAGTTCAACATTTTTGGGGTGGCCTCTTTTCTCATCAGATTTTCCGTGTCCTCTCTGGTCATAGGTAACAAATGCAACATTTTTATTTACAAAACGCTCTGCCCAGTGATCGAGCCTGCCACCATGGCTTCCCATTCCGTGTACATAAAGAATAACTGCCTTTGGATCTTTCTCCGGGACCCATTCCTGGACAAATAGTTTCTTATTGTCCCATGTGGTGAAAATGGAGTGCTTATACCTGGTCATTTCTTGTAATTTTTACTGAAGCGCTTAAAAGTATATATTTGGATTATTGAATACCAAGATACTAAAATGCAGAAGATAATTCAAAAATCGACATCTTCCCGGGAAGGATTATTCGATATAACTGGTGAAGTGGAATCAATTGCCTCCAAAAGCGGTGTTAATTGCGGAATTGTTAATGTGTATGTGCAGGGAGCCACCGCAGGGATCATGATTCAGGAAAACTGGGATCAGTCTGTTCAGAACGATGTCATCACTTTGCTCCGGAAACTTATCCCTGCAGGTGGCTGGGAGCACGACCGACAGGATAATAATGGTGATTCACATCTTAAGGCCGGCTTGGTCGGACCTCAGGAAACCATTCCCATCATCGACGGGAAATTGGGACTTTCAACCTGGCAGAATATTTTTTTATGTGAATTCGACGGGCCACGCCAAAACCGGGATATAGTTATTACAATAATTTCTGACAAATAATTACTTTAGATCATTAATATTTGGAAATGAACAAGGAAAATTCAAAAAAGAGCGACCGTTTGATGTCGCTTGACGCACTCAGAGGTTTTGACATGTTCTGGATCTCTGGCGGTCATATTATTATTGCGGCTCTTGCGGGGCTTACGGGTTGGGGTATGTTTGAGTGGCTCGAATCCCAGATGGACCACGTTGAATGGAATGGTTTTCAGTTCTATGACATGATCTTTCCCCTGTTTTTATTCATTGCAGGGGTAACCTGGCCTTTCTCCTTCAGGAAAAGGGTTAGCCAGGGTCAATCCCTGGGTAAGATCTATGGGCATGTTGTGCAGCGGATGCTCCTGCTTGTATTTTTTGGAATGATCTATAACGGATTGTTAAGGTTCGATTTTGAAAATATGCGCTATGCCTCTGTATTAGCCAGGATAGGTATCGCGTGGTTTTTTGGAGCGATCATAGTAATAAATTCAAATCCAAAATGGTGGTTTGTATGGTTCGGGGGAATACTATTATCCTATTGGGCCATGATGGCATTAATCCCTGTACCCGGGTATGGAGCAGGTGATTATTCAATGGAAGGCAGCCTGGTCGGGTACATCGACCGGATGCTGCTACCGGGCAGGCTCTATCTTGGCGTACATGATCCGGAAGGGATACTCTCTACATTCCCCGCAGTGGCTACTGCACTGATGGGCTCTATTACCGGTAATTTCCTTCTGAAATCAGATCTGCAGATTTCGAGAATGCGGAAGTTCTGGTTCATACTGGCTGCAGGGGTCCTGGCAATGTTTATTGGCTGGCTTTGGGGAAGGGTCTTTCCTATAAACAAAAATCTCTGGACCAGTTCCTTTGTTCTTTTTGCAGGAGGACTCAGCCTTATTTTCCTTTCGCTTTTTTACCTTATCATAGACATATGGGGTTATAAGAAGTGGGCGTTTTTTTTCACAGTCATCGGATTAAATTCGATAACCATATATCTGCTTCAGGCCGGGATCTTCAATTTCTGGGATACAAGCGATTTTTTCTTTGGAGGACTGGCAGGGAAGATAGGAGGGGACTGGGGAACCCTTATAAGCGCAATTGGTTACGTTACCATCGTCTGGCTGGTGCTACTTCTTCTATACAGGAAGAAAATATTTTTAAAAGTATAACACAAAATTTGGCAGGTTACTTTATTTATTCCGGGCTAATAATACTTAATTAAAATTATGACTAAAATGAATTTCCATATCTTACTTCTAAGCATTTGCTGTACTATTGTTTTTTCGTCCTGTAAGAACCAGTCTAAGAATAATTTTCCTGGAGAACTTTTAAATAGTAGATGGTCAGAAGAACAGGCAATTGCCTGGCAGGAAGCTCATGGATGGCTGAGAGGATCAAATTTTAACCCGAGTACAGCTATCAATCAACTGGAGACCTGGCAGGCTGAAACATTCGACGAAGAGACAATTGAAAG
The DNA here is from genome assembly GCA_964428945.1 of uncultured Bacteroidaceae bacterium. Taxonomy (GTDB): domain Bacteria; phylum Bacteroidota; class Bacteroidia; order Bacteroidales; genus M55B112. Next base: position 7,947 of record CAYSAH010000005.1, read on the forward strand.
GGAACTGGGATGGGCGGCCGGCATCGGTATGAATTGCATGAGGGTTTACCTTCATCATCTTGCCTGGGAAATAGAAAGGGAAGGATTTATAAAGAGGATGGACAGGTACCTGCAAATCGCAGACAGCCATGGGATCGGGACGATTTTTGTCTTTTTCGATGATTGCTGGAATCCTGTCTACCAGGCAGGAAAACAACCCGATCCTAAACCCGGGATCCACAATTCAGGATGGGTAAGGGATCCTGGAGACCTGCTGTACCAGGATTCGACACTGATGGATCTCCTGGAAGTATATATGAAAGATGTACTTACTGCATTCAAGGAAGATAAGCGTATCGTTCTTTGGGATCTGTATAATGAACCGGGGAATTCAGGATATGGAATAAAATCAATGGAACTTTTGAAAAATGCATTTGACTGGGCATGGGAGATCAGGCCCTCACAACCCTTATCTGCTGGCTTATGGAATGCCTCATTTACAGAATTGAATAAATTTCAACTGGAGAATTCCGATGTAATCACCTACCATAATTACAGCGGTCCTGAGCAGCACCGCGCAGCGATCGATAGTCTGAAACGTTATAAGCGACCTCTGGTCTGTACCGAATACATGGCCCGTAAATTCAATAGCACCTTCCAGAGCATCATGCCAATGCTGGCTGCAGAAAATATAGGTGCGATCAACTGGGGACTTGTTGCAGGTAAATCAAATACAAAATATGCATGGGGAGACCCTGTACCAGATGGCTCTGATCCTGAATTATGGTTTCATGAGATCTTTCGTCCGGACGGATCACCTTACAAACAGGATGAGATTGATGTGATCATGCAACTGACCAGGAACAGATAGCCAGCCTGATTTAGAATCCAGATAAAACCAGTTTGCTGCCCTCTGTTCCCCCCCTTTGCTTTTCCACTCTTGCTTCTTCCTGTCTCTGCCTTTTATCTTTTGAAAGAACGAACTCCTGATTGGTTGTAAACTGAAAAAGGTGCCGCCGCTTTGCCGACAACACCTTCTTCACATGGAAACCTTGAACTATTACAGTTGACTTAAAGATTCTACTTTATCCAATCCGGCAATTTGAGCCAGGGACCCGATCATATCGGCGTTCATTCTTCCTTTGATATGCACCATAACATTCTCTTCTCCTCCAACCAGTATAAGCATATCCTTCAATTTGCCATTTTTCTCACGCCCAAGTATCATTACATCCTCACCACCATCATTCACCTGCACCATAAGTTCATAGCCATTATCTCCGGCACTGATGTTAGCCTCTCTTGTGAAATTTACACCAGGATACAGTGAATTGTCGTCGATTGTTAGCACCCTGATTGATTTAACAGAGCGGAGGAATGCCTCTTCCTCTTCTTCGAGATCGGCAATTGAAGCGGCAAGTTTCATTGCTACCCCGGGGATCCAAATGGATACCACTCCTTTTTCACCCTTGTATTTCTGGTAAAGTCTTTCCGTCTGTATATTCTGTGCAAATAGTGCTGATCCAGCGATCAGTATTGTAATTGTAATTGCAAATATTTTTCTCATGGTATGATAGTTTTCTTTCCCATAAGACGAAGATCTGTCCTATTTGTTACAGGCCGGTTATGATTCCTTAATCCAGGAAGTCTATATTTCTTTTCAAACCCTTGTAACCGGCGCGTTTCACGGCCGAGTTTTTAAAGATTGAACTGAAGGAGGGAGGGTCAAGATTCTTCCAGTCTTCTTTTTTCATTTCAAGTAATCCAGGCCTCGGATCAAATTCCGGAACATTGTGATTCAATGCCTTACGATTCCATGGACAAACATCCTGGCAGATATCACAACCGTAGGCACGGTTGAGGAATTTGCCCCTGAATTCATCAGGAATTTGCCCTCTGTTTTCTATAGTGAGGTAGGAAATACATTTCCGGGAGTCGATCGTGCGCTCAGCAAGGATTGCATTGGTAGGGCATGCATCGATGCACAGGCTGCAGGCCCCGCAAAAATCGCTTTCAGGAATTTCATTGTATGAAAGCTCGAGGGTTGTTATCAGCTCCCCGATGAAGACAAAAGAGCCCGTGTCACGATTTATAAGGTTTGAGTTTTTCCCGATCCATCCAAGGCCGGCCTTCCATGCCCAGGCCCGATCCAGAACCGGGGCAGAATCAACGAAAATACGACCCTTGATCGGCCCGTACTTCTCATCAATAAAGTTGTAAAGCGCCTTCAGTTTATCTTTCATTACAAAATGATAATCTTTGCCAAAGGCATATTTGGAAATGACAGGGGCTTCTGAATCATACTGTTCCTTACTGGTATAGTAGTTCAGAAGCAGGGAGATCACTGATTTTGATCCTTCAACCAGTAGTCGGGGATCGGTCCTTTTATCAAAATGATTTTCCATGTAGTGCATTGAACCATGGTAATCGTTCTCAAGCCAGTTTTTTAATTTTTGGGAATCTTCTGCAAGGAATTCAGCTTTTGAAAATCCACAGGCTGAAAATCCGAGGCGCAAAGCCTCGTTTTTAATGGAAAGGGAAATTTTTGAAACAGGTTCCATATTTTGTAAATATAGAAAAAGATAAACATTGCTCAGGGTTTTGCAGAGACACCTTCCAATGTGCTTCTCCAATACCCATAATTATTTCTGTTACATTAATCCCAGTTCCAGCCTTGCCTCTTCGCTCAGAAGGTCTTTATCCCAGGGTGGATCAAAGGTGAGTTTTACATTAACTTTCTCGATACCCTTCACATCCTGAACATAGGTCTCAACATCGTTCAGAACAATGTCGGCCATGGGGCAATTCGGTGCAGTGAGGGTCATGGTAATATCGACCTCCTTCTCTGAAAGAACATCGATCTTATAGATTAAGCCCAGGTCGTATACATTAACCGGTATTTCAGGATCATACACGTTTTTAAGTGCTTTTACGATATTGGATTCAAGCTCTGTATAATTCTTCTCTTCGCTCATGATTTCAAAATTATTATCTTCTGCACTGCCTGCCCCGCCGGCTGTAGCCTTAGCGAAAGCCCCCTGCCTCGCAGGCTATAGCTTTAGCGAAAGCTTAATTCCCGCTGTCTTCTTTCGCCTGGTATGCCAGGGCATATAACTTCATTTTTTTTACCATGGCCACCAGACCATTAGAACGCGTTGGAGACAAGTTTTGTTTAAGTCCGATTCGATCAATAAAATACAATTCGTTCTCTATTATCTCTTTTGGGGGCTGACCGTTCAGTGCTTTCACGAGAAGAGCAACGATGCCTTTAACAATAATTGCATCGCTGTCGGCAGTGAAGTAGACTTTCCCGTCCTTAAATTCTACGTTTAGCCAGACCTTTGACTGGCAACCGTTAATCAGGTATTCATCAGTCTTGAAAGCCGGGTCAATTTCCGGAAGTTCACTTCCAAGTTCTATCAGGTAATCGTATTTATCCAGCCAGTCGGTATACAATGAGAACTCCTCTATAATTTCATCCTGGATTGTATTCAGTGACATAATAAATTATTTTGCAGCGATTATTTACTAAACATTTTTCTGACGCGTCCGATCGCATGCCCCAGCATATCGATTTCCTCAAAAGTATTATAAAAAACCATTGAAGCACGGATCGTTCCGCTGATATTGAAATGGTCCATCACGGGTTGGGTGCAGTGAGTGCCGGTTCTTACAGCAATGCCAAGTTTGTCCATGACCATTCCAGCATCATAGGGATGCACATCGTTTATAAGGAAGGAAAATACATTGATCTTATGTGTTGCGTTACCATAAATCCTGATGTCTTCAATTTCATTAAGTTTTGCCCTGGTATAGTGGAGCAATTCACGTTCATATTCTACTATGTTATTGATCCCGATGGCTGAAACATAGTCGAGAGCTGCTCCCAGTCCGATAGCCCCGGTGTAATGCATGGTTCCGGCTTCAAATTTATAGGGCAGTTCGTTATAGGATGTTTTATCAAAGGTAACACAGTCTACCATGTCCCCGCCACCCTGGTAGGGAGGAATCGCATCGAGAAGCTTTTCTTTTCCATACAATACGCCGATCCCTGTAGGGCCAAAGATCTTATGTCCGGAAAATACGAAGAAATCACAATCTATATCCCTGACATCAACGGTCCCGTGCTGCACTATCTGAGCCCCATCAATGAGAACAGGCACATTCCTTTCATGTGCAATTCGTATGATATCTTTTACAGGATTTACTGTTCCCAGGGAGTTGGAAGCATAATTTACAGCCACGATCCTGGTCCTGTCAGAGAGTAATTTTTTGTACTCCTCCATGATCAGCTCGCCATTGTCATCGAAGGGGATGACCTTCAGGCGTGCATGTTTCCTTTCGCAAAGCATCTGCCAGGGAACAATGTTGGAATGATGTTCCATTTCCGAGATCAGGATCTCATCGCCTTCCTTCACATATTTCTCACCGAATGAGAATGCCACTGCATTTATTGCGCTGGTGGCACCATGGGTGAAAATGATTTCCGTTGTTGAAAGGGCATTAATGAATTTTCTGACTGTTTCCCTCGCTTCTTCGTATGCTTCGGTCATTTGTTCACTCAGATAATGGATGCCCCGGTGGACTGAACTGTTCCTTGACCTGTAAAGATTCTCAAGGGTGGATATAACCACTTCGGGCTTCTGTGTTGTGGCTCCATTGTCAAGGTAAACCAAGGGTTTTTCGTAGATTTTCTCCCTTAGTATAGGAAAGTCGTTTCGTATGGAATTAACATCAAATTTCAACTTGCATCCTTTTTAATCATAACAATGAATGGCGCAGTTATCGCACCTGGAAAGTTCTCCCCTGAGTCTTTTGCTGACAAGATCTTCAATTCTTCCCCGAAGCGCTGGTTCCTTGATCTGTGAGATCACCTCATCAGCAAATGCATACATCAGCATAAGGCGGGCTTCTTCTTTGGGGATACCCCTGGTCCTGAGATAGAAAAGGGCTTTTTCATCAATCTGTCCAACTGTGGCTCCATGGCTGCATTTCACATCATCGGCATAGATCTCAAGCTGCGGTTTGGTCCTCATTTTTGCATCCTGTGTGAGCAAAATGTTATTGTTGGTCTGGAATGCTTCCGTTTTCTGAGCATCCGGGTAAACATGAATCTTTCCGCTGAACGATCCGGTAGCTGCATCATCAAGGACGCCTTTATAATGTTGGTTTGAAATGCAATGCGCTTCCTGGTGCTCTATGAGTGTGAAATTATCAACATGCTGTTGTTTATCGATAAGATAAAGCCCGAAAGCGTCGCAGGATGCTCCCTCGCCTTTCATTTTAATATTAAGGTTATTCCGAACCTTTCCTCCATGAAGGGTAATTGTACTGTGCTTCGCAGAAGAGTTCCTTTTCTGCTCAATCCATGAATTTGTGATCTGAACCGCGTGGTTATGTTCATTTTGAACACGCAGTACATCTAAATTTGCGTTTTCACCAACGACCATTTCTGATACAGAATTTGTAAGGAAGAGGTGGTTGGATAAGGTGTGGTCGCAGATGATCACCTCGGCACTGCTGTTCTTTTCTGTAACAAAAAGGTTCCTGTGCTGCACCATTTCATTTTCGTCAGAAAGAAGCAGGTGAATGATCTGGATAGGTTTCTCCATGACAATATTTTCAGGAACATAAATGAAAATTCCATCCCTGGCACAGGCTGTATTTAATGCGACAAATGGGTCTTTCCTGTGATCGGCATATTTACCCAGGTGTTTATTTACCAGCTCAGGATACTTGTGTAAAGCCTCGTTCAGGCTTCCATATATAATTCCGTTGTCCTGCCTTACCAGTTTGTCACCGGATGTAGTATAGTAAAATCCGTTTAATACGAGGAGCACATGTGTATCCAGGGTTGGAATGTCACAACTGAACATCTCCTGCACATCAAATTCAAGTTTCCTCGGTGCGAAACGGGTTGAGAGCGAACCATTAAAGAATGGCTCGAGGTGAACATATTTATAATTTTCATCCTTTTTGGAAGGAAACCCCAGCTGTTCAAACTCCCTGATCGCTTCCTCCCTTAGTTCTGAAAGGAAAGACGGATCCGAATAGGACATTTCTTCCCTGTGTTCCTCAAACAGAGCAACAAATTTTTTAACTGTATCCGTAGGTTCCAATAAGGTTTTCATCTCTTTAAATCCAATCATGCGTCGACATCAGCCTCCTGTTTGATCCAATCATATCCCTTCTCCTCAAGTTCGAGTGCCAGGCTCTTGTCGCCCGATTTGACGATTCTTCCCTTGTATAGCACATGAACAAAATCAGGTACAATATAATCAAGAAGGCGCTGGTAGTGGGTGATCACAATTGTTGCATTCTCACGGGTTTTTAATTTATTGACTCCGTTTGCAACGATCCTGAGTGCATCTATATCAAGTCCCGAATCTGTCTCATCAAGTATGGAAAGCTTCGGATTCAGTAAAGCCATCTGGAAAATCTCGTTCTTCTTTTTTTCTCCACCTGAAAATCCTTCATTCACGGAACGGCTCGTAAGATCGGAGTCGATCTCCACCAGGCTTTTCTTTTCGCGCATCAGTTTTAAGAATTCAGCTGCTGAAAGGACTTCTTCGTTACGATATTTCTTTTGCTGATTAATAGCTGTTCTCAGGAAATTTACCATGCTTACACCCGGAATCTCCACAGGGTACTGGAACCCTAGAAAAATACCCTCACGTGCACGATTTTCCGGTGAAAGCGCCAGCAGGTCCTTTCCCATATATTCAACTTCACCTTCGGTGATTACATAACTTTCATTTCCCGCCAAGGCAGAAGCAAGCGTACTTTTCCCTGATCCGTTCGGGCCCATTATGGCATGAACCTCCCCGGGTTTCACTTCGAGATTTATTCCTTTAAGGATCTCTTTACCTTCCACACTGACTTTCAGGTTTGTTATCTTAAGCATCTCTTTATATTGTGTTTTCTCTTTTTACTTCGTTTTGTCTTTCGTGATCACAAGTTTCCCCTGTGCTTAAGGAACCTTTGATCGCTTTACGATCAGTGCATTTCCTTTTTGTCCGTTTCACTTTATCCAACACTTCCTTCCAGGGTTATCGCGAGCAGCTTCTGAGCTTCAACTGCAAATTCCATCGGGAGTTTGTTCAGGACCTCTTTTGCATATCCGTTTACGATAAGACCAATGGCATTTTCCGTATCAATTCCACGCTGGTTGCAATAAAAGATCTGGTCTTCGCCGATCTTAGAGGTCGTGGCTTCATGCTCAACTATGGCAGTATCGTTATCCACCTCCAGGTAGGGAAAAGTATGTGCCCCGCACTTATCTCCAAGCAGCAGGCTGTCACACTGCGAAAAGTTCCTTGCATTCTCGGCCCCTTTCAGGACTTTTACCAGGCCACGGTAAGAGTTCTGGCTTTTACCGGCACTGATTCCCTTCGATACGATAATACTTCTGGTATTCTTCCCGATGTGCATCATTTTTGTTCCGGTATCTGCCTGCTGGTGATTGTTTGTTACGGCGACAGAATAAAATTCACCAACCGAATTGTCCCCTTTCAGGATGCAGCTGGGGTATTTCCAGGTTACAGCAGAACCTGTCTCCACCTGCGTCCATGATATCTTTGAATGATCTCCTTTACAGATCCCTCGTTTTGTAACAAAATTATATATACCGCCCTTCCCGTTCTTGTCTCCCGGGTACCAGTTCTGAACGGTTGAGTATTTTACTTCGGCATTTTCAAGGGCCACGATTTCAACAATAGCAGCATGCAGTTGATTCTCATCTCTTTGTGGTGCCGTGCATCCTTCAAGGTAACTCACATAGGAATCATCTTCAGCAATAATAAGAGTTCTTTCGAATTGTCCTGTATTTGCAGCATTTATCCTGAAATAGGTTGATAATTCCATAGGACAGCGGTCCCCTTTTGGAATAAAGCAGAATGAACCATCACTGAATACAGCAGAGTTAAGTGCTGCAAAATAATTATCGGTATAGGGAACTACGCTTCCCATATATTTTTTTACAAGGTCGGGATGGTTTTTTACAGCCTCGCTGAAGGAACAAAATATGATCCCGCGTTCAGCAAGTGTCTCAGAGAATGTGGTTTTAACCGAAATACTGTCCATCACTGCATCAACTGCCACACCGGCCAGCTGCTTCTGTTCTTCAAGGGGGATCCCGAGTTTATTGAAGGTATCCAGAAGCTCAGGATCAACTTCGTCCATACTGGTGTATTTCGCGTTCTGCTTTGGAGCTGCGTAATAGATTATATCGTTGTAATCAATTTCAGGGATCTGAAGATGTGCCCATTTCGGCATCTTCATGGTCAACCAGTACCTGTAAGATTTCAACCTGAATTCGGTCATCCACTCTGGCTCTCCCTTTTTTGCAGAAATGGCCCTGACGATATCCTCGTTCAAGCCCCTGGGAAGGGTATCTGTTTCTATAAGGGTCTGAAAGCCAAATTTATAGTCGCTTCCAGTTACTTCGCTTATTATTTTATCCTGTTCGCTGATCATTTCAACTGCTCTAAACTTTCTTTGCGCCGATTTAAATGGATTAATTTAAAATAGACGCAAATATACAAAAACTTGTTCTTACATTTGTACTACACTGTGCAACTGGAATTGTTCAAAAAATCCCATTTTAAATGAAAAATGAGCATGTAAGAACGATCGGCGAATTGGGAGAATTTGGCCTGATCGAGCACCTTACCGGCGATTTAAATAATGTGCAGCCATCCACATTAAAAGGAGTGGGTGATGATGCAGCTGTAATAGATTTTGGTGAAATGTGCCAGGTGGTAACAACTGATCTCCTGGTTGAGGGCATTCACTTTGACCTTGTATACACTCCTCTTAAGCATTTGGGCTATAAGGCAGTTGTTGTGAATCTTTCCGATGTTTATGCAATGAATGCCGTTCCCCGTCAGATAACGGTTTCGATAGCCATTTCAGGAAAATTTTCAGTTGAGGCGCTTGAACTTTTTTACGAGGGCGTTAAACTGGCCTGCAATCAGTATAATGTGGATCTAGTTGGCGGCGACACTTCTGCTTCCATGACCGGGATGACCATATCTGTTACAGCCCTTGGTACCGTGGTAAAGAAAGAGCTGGTGTATCGCAGCGGTGCAAGGATCAATAACCTGATCTGTGTGACCGGAGATCTTGGCGCAGCATATATGGGATTGCAGGTGCTGGAGAGGGAGAAAAAGCTATTCGAAGAGGACAGGAAGATACAACCAAAACTCGGAGATTATGAATATATTGTAGGAAGGTTTTTAAAGCCTGATGCAAGGGTTGAAATCCTTCTTAAGTTGCGGGAACTGAATATAATCCCAACTTCAATGATCGATATCAGCGATGGTTTGTCTTCCGAGTTGCTGCATATCTGTAAGCAGTCAGCTGTAGGCGTTGTGATCTACCAGGAAAAGTTGCCGATCAGTATGGAGGTAAACCTGGCTGCAGCCGAGTTTCATCTTGAACCCCTGATCCCGGCACTGAATGGGGGAGAGGACTATGAACTGCTTTTTACTGTTCCCCTTGCTGAACACGATAAGGTAAAAAGCATCCCGGGTGTAAGTATCATCGGGAATGTCACTGAACATAAAGGGGTTGCGATAATGATGACTGAGGAAGGGAACGCCATAACCCTCCAGGCCCAGGGCTGGCAGGCATACAAATAACTACGCCTCTTTTTCACCATCAAAATATCCCCTGATGATGCCCCGTTTTGAGTTCCTGATGAACAGAACGATCTCATCTCTTTCGTTGGATGCTGGAAGGTTTACATCGACAAAATCAAGGGCATCGGAAATATTCAGCCCTCGCTGGTAAATAATACGGTATACTTCCTGTATGGCATAGATTGTTTCATTTGTGAATTCCCTTCTCCGGAGGCCAATCGAATTGATGCCTGTAAATGACAGGGGTTCCCGACCCGCAAGCACAAAAGGAGGAACGTCCTTGCTTACCTTACTTCCACCCTGGATCATCACATGTGCCCCTATCCTCACAAACTGGTGTACCAGGCTGCCGGGGCTCACTATTGCCCAGTTATCCACTTCAACCTCTCCGGCCAGTCCGGCATAGCTTCCAACAATAACGCGGTCTTTAACAATACAATCATGGGCAATATGAACATAGGACATAAGCAGGCAGCCACTACCCACAATTGTTTTACCCCTGGCTTTTGTCCCTTTATTAATGGTAACGAATTCCCGAATGGTAGTATTATCTCCAATTTCCACAGTAGTATACTCACCATCGAATTTCATATCCTGGGGATCTGCAGAGATCACCGCACCCGGAAATATCTTGCAGTTTTTCCCAATTCTTGCCCCGGGCATAAGAATCGCATTGGGGCCCACCCACGATCCGTCACCAAGCTCAACATCATCATATATAGTTGCAAAGGGCTCGACCCTTACGTCTTTACCAAGTTTGGCACCAGGGTGGATATTTGCTGCTGGAGCTTGATTCATAATTACTCAGGGTTATTGATTTTAACTATTTGGGCCATCAGTTCACCTTCGCAGACCATCTTGTCTCCAACAAAGATCTCTCCGAACATATGAGCAATTCCCCTTCGCAAGGGGGCGAGAAGATCCATTTTCAGGATCAGGGTATCGCCGGGAACGACTTTTGCCTTAAACTTTACCTTATCTATTTTTATAAAGTATGTTGCATAATTTTCGGGATCAGGAACAAGACCAAGGATGAGCATACCCCCTGCCTGGGCCAGGGCTTCGATCTGTAGTACTCCGGGCATTACAGGTTCATTGGGGAAATGCCCGATAAAGAATGGCTCATTAATTGTGACATTTTTTACACAGATAACTCTCTTTTCGTCCAGGTAAATTGTTTTATCAATTAAAAGGAAAGGGGGACGGTGAGGAAGCTTCTCCTTTATCTGGTTGATATCATAAACCGGCGGTTTTGAGGGGTCATAATGAGGCACGCTTTTTTTCAGCATTTGCTTTTTCATAACCTGCCGGAGCAATTTTGCAAACTCAACATTTGCCATATGCCCGGGCCTTGTGGCTATGATCTTCGCCTTGAACCACCTTCCAACCAGGGCAAGATCACCAACCATGTCGAGCAACTTATGCCTGGCTGGTTCATTGGAGAACCTGAGCTCAACATTGTTCAGTATACCCTCCTTAACTTCAATTTTAGGATGATTGAAAAGTACAGACAGCCTTTCGATATCTTCCTGGGGCATTTCATGGTCCACAATAACGATAGCATTGTCGAGATCCCCTCCCTTAATTAGGTTAAGCTTTGCCAGGTACTCCAACTCGTGAAGAAATACAAAGGTCCGGCAGGGAGCGATCTGGTCCTTGTAATCATTCCAGTTTTCCAATGTGGCATATTGATTGCCTAGAACTTCAGAATTGTAATCGATCAGAACATTGATGCTTTGCATTTTATCAGGGTACGCAATAATGTGGACGCCGTGTTCCTCATCATAGTATTCCAGCTTTTCATCAAGTTTAAAATACCTTCTTTCTGCTTCCTGTTCAACTATACCTGATTTTTCGATGGCCTGTACATAAGCAAGTGAACTGCCGTCGAGGATAGGAGCCTCCGGACCATCAATTTCAATAAGAACGTTATCGAGTTGCATACCTGTCAGTGCCGAAAGGATATGTTCGATTGTGGATACTTTTGCTCCGTTCTCTTCAATGGTGGTTCCCCTTGAAGTATCAGTTACATTTTCTGCAAAGGGAGTTACCAATGGCTGACCAGGAAGATCTGTCCTTTTGAAAATGTATCCCTGATTTTCGGGGGCCGGTAGTATGGAAAGGTTAACTTCAACACCTGTATGAAGTCCTTTCCCAGTAAAGGTGAGAGCTTGTTTAAGGGTTCTCTGCTTTTCAGCCATACGGAATAATTTATGCATCAATTAAAACGCCCGCAAGATACAAAAATTAGAATTACAGTATTCTGAAATTTATCTTTTAACAAATATTTGAGAAATAGCTAAATTCTCGCGATTTATCTGATAATCAATCGCTATTTTTCATAGCTTTTATCTCATTTTCCATATCCAAAACCTGTTTTCGTAACTCAGGTAACTTTCTGAAAACTGCATAACTTTTGTAAAAGGCGTGAAGGTCAAAGGCAGGGGATCCCATAATTACTGAATCTTCCTTCTTAATGCTGCTTCCTATCCCGGCCTGAGCACCTATCTTAACTCCCTTTGCTATTGTAATATGTCCGGCAAGCCCGACCTGTCCGCCCATCAGGACATTTTCACCAATTTTCGTTGACCCAGATATACCCGTTTGTGCCGCAATAACTGTATTTTTCCCAATCTCAACATTGTGTGCAACCATGATCAGGTTATCGAGCTTAACACCTTTACGAAGAATAGTGGAACCCATCGTTGCCCTGTCCACTGTTGAATTTGCCCCGACCTCAACATGGTCTTCAATAAGAACATTTCCAAGCTGAGGAACCTTGCTGTAATTATTTTCACTGTCGGGTGCAAAGCCAAAACCATCCCCTCCAATAACAACTCCCGAATGGAAAATACAATGACTTCCAATGATGCAATCGTGGTATATTTTAACACCCGGGTACAGAATTGTATTGTTCCCTATGGTAACATTCTCCCCTATAAAGACCTGGGGATGGATCTGCACATTATCGCCTACAACAGCTCCATCAGAAATCACTGCAAAATCGCCAATAAAGGTATTGGCACCTATCTTTGCCGAATCACTCACAGAAGACAGTTTGCTGACACCCTTTTTTTGGGGCTTACTCTGTTCGTAAAGGTTAAGCAGGCTTGCAAAGGATTCGTAGGCATTATCAACCCTTATAAGCGTTGGTTTTATGGGTTTTTCGGGTTTGAAGTCCCTGTTGACGATAACAACAGAAGAAGCAGAATTGTAGATATGCTTTTCATATTTTGGATTTGCAAGGAATGAAAGAGCCCCGGGGCGACCTTCTTCGATTTTCGCCACATCATTTATGCTTACTTCAGGGTCCCCGTCCACACTTCCACTAAGGAATTCTGCGATCGCTTTTGCAGTAAAATTCATTAAGGATAAGTTTTCAGTTTAAGGGCTATTCAAAATAAAACGTATAAACTGCGATTCTATTGCAGATCATCGTAATTTTTAGGATAGCACAGGTAGAACTTTTTAATTTTCCCTGAAAGAACTGAAACATTTAAAATTTCAGAGACCTCTGAAATATCTTTCACTGTACCGTCCTTACCAAGGATCTTTATATTATCGTCCAGTTTTGAATATGCATGGTTGCTTATACTGTCTGAAATTACGATAAGAGAGATCAATTCATCATTTAAATTCAGTTTCCTGGCCAGCTCGGTTTTTAACCGCTGTATCCGTCCTTTTTCATAAGGTTTGTCACTGATCTCAATTCTGAATAATTTCCTGTTCACAAATCCTTTGCAGAGATATTGAAGTACCGGGTCGTTGTAGCTGCTCCAGACTTTGGCGGCACTTATGATATCGTTATCGTCCAACTCACCAAAATGTTCCAGGAAAGCTTGCTGATTGGCAGGGTTGAAGTTTCCTCCCCTGTTGTAAAGAAAATAGCCAAGCGCAGGTGTTGCAAACAATTTTTTACCATTTGCTGCCAGCTCACGGGCCCTTTTCAGCATCATTATCAGCAGCTGATCAGCGGCGAGAACCCCCTTATGAAGATATACCTGCCAGTACATGAGCCGCCTCGCAACAAGAAATTTCTCAATACTGTAAATACCTTTCTCCTCCACAACCAATTGGTCATTATGGATCTGTAGCATCTTGATGATCCGGTCGGAACCGACGGATCCCTCATTTACCCCGGTGAAAAAACTGTCTCTTCTGAGATAATCGAGGCGGTCCATGTCAAGTTGCCCGGAAACCAGCTGGTGAAGGAAACGCTTTTTATATTTATTCCTAAAGATACGGATGGCAAGAGTGAGCCTGCCATTAAACTCCCTGTTCAGGTTCTCCATCATCATCAGGGAGATGTCTTCATGGCTTACCCCTTGGATCAGCGTTTTTTCCAGGGTATGGGAAAAAGGTCCATGACCGATGTCGTGCAAAAGGATGGCAACACTGGCGGCTTCAGCTTCTTCATACGTTACCTCATGTCCCTTGCCTCTTATCGATTCTATGGCACTGCTCATAAGATGCATTGCGCCAAGGGCATGCTGGAAACGGGAGTGGGTAGCACCCGGATAAACAAAGTGGGTCATCCCTAATTGCCGTATTCGTCTAAGTCTCTGAAATAAAGGATGCTCTATAAGGTGATAAACCAACTCGTACTCTATTTTTACAAACCCGTAAACGGGATCATTTATGATCTTGAATTTATTCAGCGGTGTCTGATCCATGAATAAGCTGATTGATAGGCAAAAGTAAAGGATTAATATTAAAGATATGAGGGCTTCCTAAAAAAGAGTGCTTTTTTTGGTAATTGAATGATTATTTGTACTTTTGCGTGTTGTTTGAGAAGTAGACGAATTAATAGGGGACGAACGTCCCCTATTTTATTGACAAAATGATTGAGGAAAGCAAAGTAATAGAGTTGGTCAGCAAGAGGATCGAAAGTTCTGATCTGTTTCTTGTTGATGTAAGCATGGGAATCGGGAATGATATTCGCGTCCTGGTGGATTCTATGCAGGGGATCAGGATTGAGGAATGTGTTGAGATTTCACGCTGGCTTAGTGCAGAGCTTGAATTGATAGACGACAACTTCAGTCTTGAAGTATCCTCCCCGGGATTGGGAGCTCCCCTGGTGCTCAGGCAACAGTATTTGAAGAATATTGGTCGTGACGTTGAGGTCCTCCTGAATGAAGGCAAAAAGATTAAAGGTGTATTAATAGGTGTGAAAGAGGACGGTATTGAAATTGAGCTTGTTGAAAAGATGATCGCCGGGGGCAGTCAGAAGAAAAAAAAGAATGTGCTGTTAAGAAAAGTGTTTTCTTTTAAAGATATTAAATCGACTAAAGTTGTAATTAAATTTTAATGTATTGATTGGGTAAAATGGAAAATCTGAATTTATTTGATACGTTTTCGGAATTCAAGGAATTGAAGAACATCGACAGGGTAACAATGATGAGTGTACTTGAAGATGTATTCAGAAGCTTGTTGCAAAAAAACTATGGATCTGACGAGAATTTCGATATCATTATTAACATTGATAAGGGTGATTTTGAAATATGGAGAAACCGCGAGGTTGTTGAAGATGGTGAGGTTGATGATCCAAACCTTCAAATCCCGCTTTCAAAGGCAAAACTGATCGACGAAGATTATGAAGTTGGAGAAGAGGTTTCCGATGAAGTAAAAATGTTGGATTTTGGCCGCAGGTCAATTCTTTCACTCAGGCAGAATCTCTCCGCTCGTATCCTTGAACTTGAAAAAAGTTCGATCTACCTTAAGTATAAGGACCGGACGGGTGATATCGTTACAGGGGAAGTTTACCAGATATGGAAACGTGAGATCCTTGTCCTGGACGATGAAGGAAATGAACTTATTCTCCCCAAGGCAGAGCAGATTCCTTCCGACTTTTTCAGGAAAGGGGATACGCTGCGTGCAGTAGTTGTTGCTGTTGAAATGAGGAATGCAAATCCTCTGATTATCCTTTCCAGGACTTCACCGATGTTCCTCGAAAGATTGTTTGAACTCGAGGTCCCTGAGATATTCGATGGACTGATCACCATCAAAAAGATCGTACGTGTACCTGGTGAAAGAGCTAAGGTTGCCGTTGAATCCTATGATGAACGGATCGATCCTGTTGGCGCTTGTGTAGGTATGAAAGGATCCCGGATACATGGAATAGTGAGGGAATTGAGGAATGAAAATATTGATGTTATCAATTACACTTCAAATTTAAATCTCTTCATTTCCAGAGCGCTTAGCCCGGCTAAAATTACCTCGATCAAACTAAATGAAGCAGAAAAGAAAGCGGAGGTTTACCTTCAGCCAAAGGAAGTTTCACTTGCAATTGGTAAGGGAGGTCTGAATATCAAACTTGCCAGTCAGCTTACAGGTTATGAGATCGATGTTTACCGTGAAATGGATGAGGAAGATGATGAAGACGTGAACCTCGATGAATTTGCTGATGAGATTGAAGGATGGGTGCTTGATGAACTTAAATCCATTGGGTGTGATACGGCAAAATCGGTATTGAACCTTTCTGTAGCTGACCTTGTCAAGAGAACAGATCTTGAAGAGGAGACGATACAGGAGGTTATGAATGTATTAAAGGCAGAATTTGAATAAGAACAAAAAAACAAAATAAGGTTGTTCTCAAGAATATAGGTGTATGACAGAACTAAAGGCGACAAGATTAAGCAAGGCAGCCAGGGAATTTAATGTAGGGATTTCAACAATCGTCGAATTTCTGCAAAAAAAGGGTCATAGTATAGACTCAAATCCAAATACCAAGATTGAGCCGAAGCTATATGATCTTTTGGTTGACGAATATAGTGTTGATCTCAATGTCAGGAAGGATGCAGAAAAACTTACACTTAAGACTTTCAGGTCTGAGTCTAACAAGGCTGTAGTGCATGAAATGGAGAGTGAAAAGGATACTTCTTCAGATGAGGATGAATTGCTGATTACAGATCATTCTTCTGCCTCCCGTGAGGTAAAAGAAGTTGAGGAACCTGTTGAAATTAAAGAAACAGCTAAAAAACCTGAAACTGAAAGTTCCGGGAAAGAAGAGAAGGTGGCAGAGCCGGTAAAATCTGAAGAGCCGAAAAAGGAAGCTGGTCATGAACCTGTGCAATTGGAAAAGGAAGGACCAAAAGTAGTCGGAAAAATCGATCTCGATGCAATGAATCAGAAGACCCGGCCGACTAAAAAATCACAGCTGGAGAAAGATGCTGAAAAAGAAGCCTTGAAAAAGGAGCAAACAGCTGCCCGTGAACAAAAATCTGTGATACAGCCGCCCGAACCTGAAATAAAACCTGAAATAAAAGCTGAAACAAAACCTGAAATAGAACCTGAAACTGTAGCGGAGGAGCCAAAAAGCAACAAGCCGCACGAGGATATGATTCCTACCAAATTCACTAAGCTCTCAGGTCCCACTGTCGTTGGAAAGATAGACCTTCCAGCAAAAAGAGACAACAAGAAAAAGGCCCCTGTTGCCACAAGTGGTGACTCTGAGGCTGATATGAGGAAAAAGAGAAAACGCATAAAGAAAGATATTTCGCGCGTTGAACTTGAAAATAAGGAGAGGGCCGCAGCTGCAGCACGGAAGGATGTCAAGGCAGGAGGAGGAAAAAGGAAAAAAAGACCGATGCGTCCGGAAGTAAGTGACGAAGATGTGCAAAAGCAAATC